>CAKSBK010000357.1 GCA_934438035.1 uncultured Christensenellaceae bacterium | reverse complement strand
CGTAAGCGAAACGCCGCTTAGCTCTTGGGCGAGAAGCGTTAATTTGGGAAGCTATATAGCTTTTGGAAAAAGCGAGCTTAACAACGGAGGAATTGACAAAGATTCAATTCTTGCAGACGTTGTTGAAGCGCTTATAGGAGCTATATATTTAGACAGCGGAATCGAGGCGGCGAGTGCGCTTATTGACGGGATATTCGAGTTCGAAGACAATGCCGGGCTTCTTAAAGATTATAAGACTGAATATCAGGAAATTATTCAGGCAAAGGGCGAACACAGCATAGAATATATCACGACGGATAAAAAAGGTCCTGACCATAGCCCGCTTTTTTATGTCAGCCTTTTTTTGGACGGAAAAAAGGTTTCCGAAGGCAAGGGAAAAAGTAAAAAGCTTGCGGAACAAGATGCGGCGAAAGCTGCGGTTCTTAACGGCTTTTAACTACGGGTGGATTTTTAACGGGCTCCGCAATTATTTTTTGCGGCGGCTCGTCTTTTATTTCGGGGAGATTTAAAGGCGGCTCTTCTTTTTTCATAAAACGAGGGTCCTTTCTTTTTGTTTTTAGTATCTCTTTTGCGGTTATAATAATGTAAGGAAATTTTAAACATTGCGGAGGTGTTTATGAATAAAGAATATGTGGAACAAAAATGCAATAACGACTGTATTGTATGCTCAAAAAACAACCCGGCGAGTCTTCAAACACGCTTTTTTACGGTTTCGGACGGCGAGGTTGAAGGACGTTTTACGGGAAGAGATATTCACGCTTCTTATAAAGGCAGAATGCACGGAGGGATAATCGCCGCTGTCCTTGATGAAACGATGGCAAGGACGCTTTTTACTCAGGACCCCGACGGGCTTTGCGTTACGGCGACCATGACGGTTAATTACAATAAGCCTGTGCCGCTCGGCGTTCCGCTTAAAAGCATGGGGAAAATGGTGTTTCAAAACGAAAAGAAGTTTGAGGCGTATTCCGAACTCATATTGCCGGACGGAACTGTTGCGGCAGACGCAACGGGCGTATATGTTTTACGCAGCAAGGAGCAAGTAAAACCCATAAAATAAAAATAGAATAATTTTAAAAAATGTGTTTTATTTTGCTGTTTATGTGGTATAATATATACAATAATAAAAAAACAATTTGAGGAGGATTTTTCCAATGAAATATGTATGTTCCGTATGCGGTTACACTGTCGAGGCTGATCATGCTCCCGAAAAATGTCCTGTATGTAAGGCTCCTGCAAGCAAGTTTAACGCCGTTGAAGAGGGCGAGAAGAAATATGCCTGCGAGCATGTCGTAGGAGTAGCTAAAGACGCTCCGCAGGAGATAATTGACGGCTTAAGAGAGAACTTCACAGGCGAGTGCTCTGAAGTAGGAATGTATCTTGCTATGTCAAGAGTAGCAGAAAGAGAGGGTTACCCCGAAGTTGCCGAAGCGTTTAAGAGATATGCTTTTGAAGAGGCAGAGCATGCGGCAAAATTTGCGGAGCTTTTGGGAGACGTTATTACCGAC
>CAKSBK010000356.1 GCA_934438035.1 uncultured Christensenellaceae bacterium | reverse complement strand
CAGTAAAGGTAGACTTAAGCCTTAAACTTGTCCTTGATAATACCAAGCTGTACGTTTACACTTATGAAAAATCCGCCCGATTGATAGGCGGACAAGATTTTTTGACCGGTACCGTAAGATTTTTTGTTTCGGATAATGCCGAATATTCCGGAGTTTTTTATTTCACCGTCGGCGGCGGAGTAAATCATTACGGATATATGACCGTAAAAAGGTCAAACGCTGCATTTTGAGGACTTGTGGGAAGAAAACTATGCTTCGGAAGCAACCGGCAATACAGGAAACATAAAAGCACTAACAACTGACAATGGCTTGATTGAAGAATCAAAAAGACTGTATAAAAATAATTCAGATATAGATTTTATTCATTTAAAATAAAAACATTTCAACTCATATATTTATAATCAATTAGTATTATATTCTCGGAGGGTATGCTGTTATGAAAAAATCTTTTCTCATTTTTTTAACCGCTTTAGTTATTCCTATGTTTGCAGGTTGCAGTAAAAGTAATTTAAAAACCTCTTCATCACAATTAAATCTCTCTGCGGGGAAAAATGTAATATATACTTCGGGCGAAACATTACCGAATTTAAAAATTGAAATAACCTATAAAGACAATACCGAAAATTCAATAAAATCATTATCGGTTTTTTCAGACAGCGGCGAACAAATTCAAGATATAACAATAGACGAAAATATCTCTTTTACAAAAAATCCTATTTATTTCCGTGATATAAACTTTGACGGATACGAAGATATACTTATACCCTATCAGAGAACGGCGGCGGCAGAATACTTTATAGGCTATATTTGGGAGGAAAGCAATAAGCAGTTCACCTTGGCTCCTGCTTTTCAGTCGTTGGCAAATGTTTGCTTGGATTCAGAAAAAAATGTGCTCCTATCAAACCGTTCTGCGGACAAAACAACATTTTATTCTATCGTCGGTTACGATAATCAAACAAAGGATTTTATAATACAAAAAACGTTTTCTTATTACTCAAACGGAACTGAAACCGCTTATACGGAAGAAGCGTTGATTAACGGTTCATTGCAGAAAATTTCGTAATTTACTTTGCCGTCGAATAATGATTATTACGCCGCAAGTCCCGAACTGTCTAAATATTTTTCCGATGAATCGGTGTGGAATTTAAGCTCCGAAAAATGGAAAAATTATTTAATCCCGTTTTCCGAGCTTTCGGATTAACGGTTTAATAATCGGTTTATATGAAGAATTACCGATAACCGCCAAAGCCGAGCTTTTTATAGTTAACGGCGAAGCATATAATTTCTGCCGCCGCCGTGATGATCCACGAAAAAATATACAAAAGATACAGCGACGGAATGGTATGGAAATAAGCAAATACGGTATATATCCACACCACACGGAACACGCAGGAGCCCATAATCACAATAACAGTGGGAGCAAGACTCTTTCCGATACCGCGGCAGGCTGCGATCGTGCAGTCCATAAACGCGCTGACCGCATAGGAAAAGCACATGATCCGCGTGC
>CAKSBK010000355.1 GCA_934438035.1 uncultured Christensenellaceae bacterium | reverse complement strand
TCTTCAATAGAGCGGTCGTTATAAAATCCCTGTGAAACGTATTTTTTCTCAAACTCGTCCGCAAATTTCGCATACAGCTTATCGATATCCGTAAGTGCGGATTCTCCTAAAATAACCATAAGCTCCTTTGCGTCTTTGCCTCTTGCATATGCGGAGAACAACTGATTCATGGTGTTGGAATGATCCGCCCTTGTTCTTCCCTCGCCTATGCCCTTATCCTTTAATCTGGAAAGAGAGGGCAGAACGTCTATAGGAGGCATGATGTTTTTTCTGTAAAGCTCACGCGAAAGTATTATCTGACCTTCGGTAATATATCCCGTAAGGTCGGGAATCGGATGAGTTTTGTCATCCTCCGGCATGGTAAGTATAGGAATCATGGTTATAGACCCGTTTTTACCTTTCTGCATACCGGCTCTTTCGTAAATCGAAGCAAGGTCGGTATACATATATCCGGGATAACCTCTTCTTCCGGGAACTTCCTTTCTTGCCGCAGAAACTTCTCTTAATGCGTCCGCATAGTTCGTTATATCGGTTAATATTACGAGCACATGCATTCCCTTTTCAAACGCAAGATACTCCGCCGCCGTAAGCGCCATTTTCGGCGTAGCGATACGCTCGATTGCGGGGTCTTTTGCAAGGTTAATAAAAAGCACCGTTCTTTCAAGAGCGCCCGTTTGCCTGAAGGATTCTATAAAGTAATTCGATTCTTCAAACGTAATGCCGATAGCCGCAAAAACAACCGCAAAAGGCTCGTCCGTTCCTCTTACCTTAGCCTGCCTTGCAATCTGAGCCGCAAGGTTTGCGTGAGGAAGACCGGAAGCGGAGAATATAGGCAATTTCTGACCTCTTACAAGCGTATTTAAGCCGTCGATTGCGGAAACGCCCGTCTGTATAAATTCCTGAGGATATTTTCTTGCAGCCGGATTAATGGGTCTGCCGTTTACGTCCATGCGCATTTCGGGGACAATCTCCGGGCCGTCGTCAATGGGTCTTCCGAGTCCGTCAAAAACTCTTCCGAGCATATCTTCTGAAACGCTTAATTCCATTTGTCTGCCCGTAAACCTAACCTTGCTGTTCTGCAGGTTGATTCCCGTTGAAGCCTCAAAAAGCTGAATTAAGGCGTTTGAGCCGTTAATTTCCAAAACACGGCAATTTCTTTTCTCTCCGTTTTCCAGCTCTATTTCCGCAAGTTCATTATATTTAACGCCCTCAACGTCCTTTACCAACATTAAAGGACCTGCGACCTCTTCAATAGTTCTGTATTCTTTAGGCATTTAGTCCTCCTCCTTAGCCGTTTCGGCTAAAATCGCTTCCTTAACGGCAGCAGAAACGTTTTCAAATTCTCTGTCTGTATCCTGCTCGGGAACATACTTAAATCTGCCTATCTTCTCTCTTACGGGAAGGTTTGACAGCGTTTCTATGTCTGCGCCTTTTTTAAGCGCCTCGCTGGAAATATCGTAATACATAAGTATAAGCTTCATCATCATGCACTGCTTTTTGAGGCTCGTATACGTG
>CAKSBK010000354.1 GCA_934438035.1 uncultured Christensenellaceae bacterium | reverse complement strand
GCATTCCGCCTGTGCAGCCTATGGCTATCACAAGTTGTTTTTTATCCTGTTCGATATAGCAGGGCGAAAACGTCTTTACCATATCGACAACTCTGTCTATAAACTGATTTGCCTCGGGAAAGCCGAAAACATATCCGCTTACCTCTTTTGTAAGCCCGCTTTTAGCTCTAAGTTCCTCAATATAAAAAGGATTCGGCAAAAATCTCACGTCAAAAACCATGTCCGCGTCAATTGGAATTCCCCTTTTATAACCGAAAGTAATTACTGAAATCAGCAATCTGCTGTCGTGGTTTTCTTCGTAAATTGAAATAATTTTGCTCGCAAGCTTTCTTGAAGAAAGTGTAGACGTATCTATTATTATATCCGCCATTTCTTTAATGCGCTGCAAAAGTTTTCTTTCTTCGATAATACCCTGAAGAATCATTCCGCTGCCGGAAACGGGATGAATCCTTCTCGTCTGTTTAAAACGGCTTATTATTGCCTCGTCGGAAGCGTCTAAAAATATTATCTCCGTTTCCATAGGCATGCCCTTAAGCTTTTCTATAGCGTCGTATATATCGTTAAACATATCTCCCATGCGCATATCCGCAACAACGGCGACATGCGTGGGAGGGTTCGTTCTGTCAAGGCAAACCTGTGCAAATTCCGGAATCATTACAGGCGGTATATTGTCCGAGCAAAAGCAGCCCATATCTTCGAGAGTTTTTAAAGCGCTTGACCTTCCCGCCCCGGAAAGCCCTGTGATAATCGTAAATTTCATTGGTCTATTCTCCTAAATTAACCGCCGAATTTATCGGAAGTCCCGTACTTAAAAATTTATTTATTGCATTCGGAACGTTTCCCACGTTTTCGGGAACATGAGCGTCGCTGGAAATTATAAATTTGCAGCCCTCTTTTGCCGCAGCTTCTATTATTTTTTCGTCAAGCTCCGTATGCTTTTCGTTTATCTCAAAAAGAGTATTCGTTTTTGCGCACGCTTTTGCCACTTCGCTATAGTCGACGGTAAACGCGTACCCCGGATGCGTCAATATGTAAAGATTGTTTTCGTAAAGAGCTTTAACTATTGCGTCCGTATTTTTTACCGTATTTTTTCTTCCCGTGAAGTAGTAATAAGCTAAAGAGCGCATATCCTTGGGTCTTGTAAATTTGTGAAAGCCCATAATCAAAATATCGGCTCTGTTTTCAAACCCCGTAAAGGAATCCGTCTTTCCGTCAAGGGAGCATAAATTAAGCTCCATGCCCGAAATAATCTCTATTTTCCCCCTATATTTTTTCTTTGCGGCGTCTATTGCCGCAAAATATCCCTCAAGATCCCTTATGCCGTATGAAACATGCCACGGTCCGTGATCCGTTATCGCTATTTTGTTAAGACCCTTTTTCAAAGCCTCTTTTACGTTATCCTCCACCGTTCCCTTTCCGTGGCTCCACACGGTGTGGGTATGCAAATCGTATTTAAGCTTCATCGCCTATTATTCTTACCTCCGGCTCAAGCTCAACGCCTTTTTCTTTAAAAACGGTATCCTTTACATGCTTTATGACTTGGAGTATGTCTTTTGAA
>CAKSBK010000353.1 GCA_934438035.1 uncultured Christensenellaceae bacterium | reverse complement strand
GCCCCGGGCAGACGGCCTCCGCCCCCTGAGAGACGATATAATCTTCAAGCGAATTATTTGCAAGAGGAGAGAATTTAACGAAAATCTCACCCACCACGCCTACGCGTATTTTATCTTTTCCGCTGCGCTCTATCTTTAAAAAGCTCTCCACGGCGTTTTCCATAAGCTTTTTCGCTCTGCCGTAGGTCATAACTCCCGTAACAAGCTCCCGAGAGAGCGTATCCGTAAGCTCCGCCGCTTCTTTCTGTGCGCTTCCCTTTATAACCTCATAGGGCTTCGTTTGGTTGACAAGAGTATACAGCAAATCCCCGAAAAGCACCGCATAAAGAAGCTTATTTAAAAGCGGAAGCGTAAGCTTAAAGCCTGAATGCTTTTCTATTCCCGCAAAGGAGAGGCTTATTACGGGAACATAGCCGTAGCCCGCGCGTAAAAGCGCTTTTCTTATAAGCGAGATATAATTTGAAGCACGGCAGCCGCCGCCCGTTTGAAACATCATGAGCGCAACCTTGTGAGGGTCGTAGCCCCCGTTTTCTATTGCGTCTATAAACTGACCGATTACCACTATCGCGGGATAACATGCGTCGTTATGTGTATATTTTAAACCCGTCTCTTTAATCTTATCGCCCGTAGTCTCTAAAAGCACGGTCTTCATTCCGCTTTTTGTAAACACCTCGCTTATAAGCCTAAAATGATTAACAAGCATATTCGGAATAAATACGGTATAGTCCCGTCTCATCTGCTTTGTAAAAGAGACGTAGCCTGCGTCTTTATTTTTCATTTCTGCGTCCTTTCGGGCAATGCGCCTATAAGGCTTCTGAGCCTGATTTTTACCGCGCCGAGATTTGTTATCTCGTCTATTTTTATCTGGGTGTAAAGCTTATTTCCATTTTCCAAAATACTTCTAACCTCGTCCGTCGTTATTGCGTCAACGCCGCAGCCGAAGCTTACAAGCTGAACCATTTGGGCGTCTTTATTCTTAACGGCGTATTCCGCCGCCCTATACAGCCGCGAATGGTATGTCCATTGATTTAACACCGAAACCTCCGGCTTAAAGCTGCCCGCAAGGTCGCATACGCTGTCCTCCGAAACGACGGCATAGCCCAATGAATTTATAAGCTTATCTATTCCGTGCGAAACCTCAGGGTCGACATGATACGGTCTTCCCGCAAGTATCATTATAGGCACGCCATTTTTTCTCGATTCAAAAACCGCCCGTCTTCCTTCCTCCTTAACGGCTGCCATATACCTTTCATATTCGATAAAGCCGGTTTTTACCGCTTTTTTTATCTCCGACATCTTAAAGCCGTAAACGGGTGAAAAATATTTATAAAGCTCATGCGAAAGCTCTCTTTTGCTGTTTATATTAAGATAAGGATAAAAAAGCCTTGTTTTGCCAAGCTCCTCTATATTCGCATTTAATAGCTCGGAATAATATGCGACAACCGGGCAGTTATAGTGATTATCCGAAAGCCTTTCGTCAACGTTATACGTTAAGCAGGGGTAAAACACCGCGTCCACGGCCTTATCTATAAGCTGCAAAACATGCCCGTGCATAAGC
>CAKSBK010000352.1 GCA_934438035.1 uncultured Christensenellaceae bacterium | reverse complement strand
CTTAAGGGATACTTTGACCCTACAAAAGAAGTTATAGGAAAAATAAAAGAAAACACAGAATACGGATTATACGGAAAATCGCAAATAACCCTTAAAAGCTCGCTTTACCCGCAAATGCTTCCTGCAGGAAAAAGAAACGACGTTCACGAGGGCGACGCCAAAATACTCTGCTCTTTAGATTCCGGCGGCGTGCATGAATATGACTGTAAAATAACAAATATAACAAGGCAGCTCATCCCCTCGCAAAAGAGCTTTGTAGTTGAGGTTACCGACGAAAATCTGCTTAATATAACGGGCGGCATAGTTCAGGGAATGAGCGGAAGTCCCGTAATACAGGACGGAAAACTCATAGGTGCAGTAACTCACGTCATTATAAGCGAACCTAAAAAAGGCTACGGGCTTTACGCAGACTGGATGATTAATGAAATGGAAAATTAAAAATAATTTGCGCTGTTGAAAAAATAATTGTATTATATTATAATTAATTTACAACAAAGATGAGGAAATGCTTATGGGAAACTTCAGCGTTTTATTTGTTGACAGCAACAGGTATTATATCGACCTTTTCGCCAATTATCTTAAAAAAACAGGCATCTTCACAACAATAGACGTTGCCACAGACGGAAAAACAGCATTGGAAAAGGTATATAAAAACAGGCCCAGTCTGCTTATAACCTCCCTTGTTCTGGAGGGAATAGACGGACTCGGGCTTATTGAAAGGGTTTCGGGTGCGTTTCGCCTTTCTTGCCCTAAGATAATTGTCATTTCTTTTGTAACACATCCTGACATTGTCAACATAGCATTAAACAAAGGCGCAAATTTATATTTTTCAAAAACGGTAGAGGAAAACACTTTCATAGAAAAAGTTAAGAACCTCATGCTATATAACGAATGTCGTCAGCCTAAACACAGCGCGATTCATTCGGAAAGAGATATCATGCGCAGCATAACAAAAGAAATTCAGATGATAGGTCTATCTGCGTCTTCAATGGGCTTTAAATATGTCAGATATGCAATCAAGCTCGTAATTGAAGACGAAACCCTTTTAGAAAGCGTAATGACCAATCTTTATCCCGCAGTCGCAAAGCGCTACAACACCAACGCGGCGTGCGTTGAAAGAAATATCCGCCATTGTATAGAATGCGCTTGGAATCACGGCAGCATGAGTTATATCGATAAAGTTTTCGGCTACTCCGTAGACGCAGACAAAGGAAAGCCTACAAACAGAGCCTTTATTGCGACCGTTGCAGACAGAATACGCCTTAAATATAACTTCTGAACGTTCTTTTAAGTATATATTATTATACAAATTTCCGCCGCTTAAGCCGTCACACACTTTCGTTTATCTTGACACATTATTTTTTGAATGCTAAAATAATATTTACGTTGCGGACTTCATCTATAGTTAAGATTGATAAATGGTTCGCCTCCTAAAAGATGTGTTGCAGCAATCGCCTTTTGGCAAAAAGCGATTGCCAAATCGTTCGTAAAATACTAATATTTAATAAATGCCTCCGTACCTCACCAGGATAGAGGGTCCGCCTCCTAAGCGGAATGTAGTG
>CAKSBK010000351.1 GCA_934438035.1 uncultured Christensenellaceae bacterium | reverse complement strand
TCATCTTTTTCAAGGCAAAGGACGCAGAGGTTATGAACGCTGCTTTCAAAGATTTTGTTGGAAAAGAACTCAAAAAGAAGGAAAAGCCATCTATCAAGGCAAAGCTTAAAACTCTCGGTGAGCAGGTCAAGCAAAAGGCTCAGGAGCGTACAAGAGAGAAAAACAAGACACGGGAGGCAGAACTGTAATGAAATTTGACAAGCAAAAAGTAATGAAGGTTCTGCCTTTTATTATCCTCGGATATTTCTTCAACAAGGTATCTCAGGCATTTACAAGTGCCGCAGGCACAGAACTTGGCGACAAGATAATGAACGGTATGGACGGCTTGGGCGAGGTTTTCCTCAATCCCTTGCCGAGTTTCAACCCGATAGACCTTCTCATAGGTGTTGCGGGTGGCGTAATCGTAAAGCTCGTTATTTACGTCAAAGGTAAAAATGCAAAGAAATACCGAAAAGGCTGTGAGTACGGCTCTGCCCGATGGGGTAATGCCGAAGATATTAAGCCATATATGGCTGACAAGTTTGAGGATAATGTCATTCTTACTCGGCACTTATCGGATATATCTGGTACGAAGCTCCAAAGGAAGAAAAAAATCTCAATACCCTTATTGAGATGATAAATGCCAGTGAAGCACGAGAAGATGACGAAACCTTTGAAAATCCCATCGACCTGTTGTTTAAGGAGCTTGAACAGAAAAATCCTGAGCATTTTGCCGTAAGGCAGTACAAGAAATACAAACTGGCAGCGGGAAAGACCGCAAAATCAATCCTCATATCCTGCGGTGCAAGACTTGCACCTTTTGACATTGCGGAGCTGCGTGAATTAACAGAAGATGATGAACTTGAGCTTGATACGTTAGGCGATAAAAAGACGGCACTTTTTGTCATAATCTCGGATACCGATGATACTTTTAACTTTATCGTAGCCATAATGTACACTCAGCTTTTCAATCTGTTGTGTGACAAAGCCGACGATAAATACGGCGGCAGACTCCCTGTTCACGTTCGCTTTATACTCGATGAGTTTGCGAATATCGGACAAATACCAAAATTCGACAAACTCATAGCAACGATACGAAGCAGAGAAATTTCAGCTTCAATTATCTTGCAGGCACAAAGTCAGTTAAAGGCGATTTACAAGGATAATGCGGATACTATCGTGGGCAACTGCGATAGTATGACCGAACTTTACACTATGATGAGATACTTGCAGGCTGACAAGCTAAAAGAAATGGGTATGCACAATTTCGATGCTTGGGCGGCAAACTTCGGTGAAGCCGTTACAGCGATTGAGCTTGCCCCCGAAGGTACGGGATACAGAGCGAAAACAAGGTTTTCAAAATTCTTCAACCTCCCCGAACTCATCAATGTTTTCAAGGAATGTGCGGATATAAAGACAGCAGATATGCTTAATCTCCCTGTTCCTGAAGCACACTTTCACAATGTAGTTGTAAAGCCGAGCGATATTCAAAAAGATATGGTTGCGGCTTTATCAGACAGAGCAAAAGATATTCACGACAAAAAGGTACAGCCCGAAGAAGATAATATGCTCAAGGTAACAAAC
>CAKSBK010000350.1 GCA_934438035.1 uncultured Christensenellaceae bacterium | reverse complement strand
ACCATAGCCTGCATGCAGGCAGGAATAACTTACGGTTATGTAGGACAAGTGGATTTTATACTGCGCAAAATGAAAAAGGAGCTCGGAGGAAACGCAAAAGTCATTGCGACGGGCGGTCTTGCCGGAATGATAGCAAGCGAAACGCCCACAATAGACGTAATAGATCACTTGCTTACTCTCAGAGGACTTTACTTTATCTATAAAAGAAACTTTACATAATACATTTTAAAGGAGACGAAAATGCAGGAGGTCAAAATAGGAATTTTGGGCATGGGCACCGTCGGCTGCGGAGTCTATAACGTAATCGCTCAAGAGGGAAAATATATAGCTCATAAAGAAAATGTGGTTTTAAACGTTACTAAGGTGTTTTCCAGGCATTATCACGAGGATATTCCCGAAGGCATCAAGGCTAAAAGCGCCGAAGAGCTTATAGACTCTCCCGATACTCAAATGATATGCGAGCTTATCGGCGGAATAGAGCCCGCAAAGACATACATATTAAGAGCTCTTGAAGCGGGAAAAACGGTGATTACCGCAAACAAGCAGCTTATCGCCAACCACTGGGGCGAGCTTGAAGCCGCGGCAAAAAAGACCGGCGCGGGGCTTTACTTTGAAGCGAGCGTCGGCGGCGGCATTCCCTGCTTAAGAGCCGTTACGGACTCAATGCAGGCTAATTACATAGACAGCGTATATGCGATAATTAACGGAACGACGAACTTCATACTTACAAAAATGGCGGACGAGGGCAAGGAATATGCGGACGTGCTTAAAGAAGCCCAGCAGCTCGGCTACGCCGAGGCTGACCCCACCGCTGACGTCGAAGGGTATGATTCAATGTATAAGCTCTCCATTCTCTCGTCGATGGCGTTTCATACCCGTCTTCCCGTAGAGCATATTTACAGAGAAGGAATTTCTCAAATAAGCAAAAAGGACATCGCCGCCGCAAAGGAACTCGGCTACACCATAAAGCTTCTCGCAATAGCAAAGAGAAAGGGCGATTTCGTTCAAACGAGAGTTCACCCCACCATGCTTCATAACAATCACCCTCTTGCAAGCGTTAAGGGCAGCTTTAACGCAATATATATGCACGGAAGCGCCGTAGGCGAAATGATGCTTTACGGCAGAGGCGCAGGAGACTTCCCCACCGCTTCCGCAGTTATATCAGATATCGTTTATGCTTCAAAAGCAGCTTCTCACAGATACATGAGCTTTATGAACATACAGGATAAAATTGCGCCCACGCTTAAATTTAACGATAACTGGTCAACCGGCTTTTATTTGAGATTTACTCTTGAGGACGCGCCCGGTTCTCTTTCGCAGGTTGCGGCCGTTCTTGCCAGAAACGACGTCAGCATAGAATCTGTAATTCAAAGGGATATTGATTCTGCCGGCGCAAGCATAATTATAGTTACCCACGAGACGGGAGAGCTTAACGTTATGAACGCCTTAAAGGAGCTTGATAATTTAGACGTCGTTAAAAAGATAAACAGCATAATAAGGGTTGAAAGATAAACTGCGGCACGATTTTTCCGCGCCCTTCTAAAAGGAGAAAAAATGGACGAACCCA
>CAKSBK010000349.1 GCA_934438035.1 uncultured Christensenellaceae bacterium | reverse complement strand
ATATATAGACGTCTGAAGCGTACATATTAATATTACCGCAATTAAAACGACAAGCACCGCCGCCGCAATTATTATATTTCTCTTTGTGAGCAGGGCCTTAAAGCTTATCCTGCGTCGTCTTCTTCTCGTAGGCATATATAAAGACTCCTTAATTATTGCTTATCTTTATTTTTTTCGACGTATTATATCAAAAATCCTGCAAATTCAGCAGGATCATTTAACTATTTAAGTTTTATTTTAAAACAGACCGCATGCTCATCATCATCGTAAATCAAATAATCGGAATAGCATTTAGCAAGATATATACCTCTGCCGTGAATATTATTTGCGGATGAACAACTAATTTCTTTGCACGAGTACCACTCCCCGTCGTCCGAAATCACGCAAACAAGCTCACCCTTTACCGTCTCGCATTTTAGAACCGTCTTGTTTGCGTTTGCGTAAAGCACGCTGTTTGCAAGAAGCTCATTTAATACAAGGCGTACGGAAAAAGCGCATTCCTCGCAAACCGATTCGGAAAGCTCGTCAACAACGCTTTTTACAGTGTTTCTTATATCTAACGCCGAAGATATATAATAAACTCCTTTCATTTCAACGCCCCCTGCTCTCATAAATAAATAATAAACAGATTTTTAAAACGTTAATCAGAAAAATAGTCTGTTTTAAGCTTATCCACGGCCTTTCGTTCCAATCTTGAAACCGTCATCTGCGAAACTCCCATTTTTTCAGCCGTTTGTTTTTGAGAGAGGTTTTTCCAAAAGCGCAGATAAATTACCTTTCTTTCGTTTTCGTCAAGCTTTTTTAATGCTTTTTCTATAAAATCCCTGTTGACGGCTCTGTCAAACCCGGAATCGTTTCCTCCGACAAACTTGCCTATAGAAGCGGAATCTTCGTCGTCTTCATCCGCAACTGCGTCAAGAGAGCTCACGCTTACCGCTCTTTTCATTTCCATAAGCTCCAGCACACGTTCAACGGAAACGCCCATTATCTTTGCTATTGCCTGAGGAGTATCGTTTTCCTCCGTTTTGGGACGAGAGAGTATTTCGGAAAGCGTGACAAGCTGCTCCGAATCTCTTCTTGAAAGATGTATAGCGCGAGTCTTGTCTCTGAAATAGTTTTTAATTTCGCCTATCATGCACGGCGTGACGTATGTGGTAAATTTAATTCCGCTTTCCGGGTCGTATCTTTCAAGAGATTTAAGCATAGCTAAAGAAGCAACCTGAAAAAGGTCGTCAAAATCCACGCCTCTTCCGGAAAATTTAGCCGCTACCGCCTTTGCCAAATATAAAAAATGTTCTATAATTGTGTCTCTTATTGCAGGGTCTTTCGTCTCGGCATATTTTTTAAAGAGCTTAGAAAGCTCGTCATCGGTATATTTCATCGCCTCTCCGTTTCAAAAAACAGCCCGACTTTTCTAACCATGCCATCGGTTTTTGTAATATCCGCCCTTTTAGCCATTGCTTCAATAAGCATAACCGAAAACTCGTCTGCGTCCGTATCCTCGGAAGCATGTTTTCCGTCGCAGGAAATCGTTATATCAAGTTCTTTTCCCGCGTCGACAACAATATCGATATTCTCCGGCTTAGTGCGCAAAAGAAG
>CAKSBK010000348.1 GCA_934438035.1 uncultured Christensenellaceae bacterium | reverse complement strand
CTTTAATGCTGAGCATACGCACTCCTTAAGAATATATTATTATAAAAAGTATATCACCGCAAAACTTTCATGTAAAACGCTTTTATAAAAATTAATTTCTTACATTAATGCGGCAATTATGTTTACTAATTCGTTTTTATTTGTTACAATAAGGGTGTATTTAAAAATCTGATTTAGGAAGTGAATTTTCTTATGATTACAGTAGTTGGCAGTTTTGTAGTAGATTTAAGCATGCGTTCCCCCCATATGCCCGTTCCCGGCGAAACCGTTCTCGGCAGAAGCTTTAAGATGGGTCCCGGCGGCAAAGGCGGCAACCAGGCAGTTTCCGCTGCTCGTTCCGGCTCCGAGGTTTATATGATAACCAAGCTCGGCGACGACGAATTCGGCGAAATGGCTAAAAAGAACTTTACAAACGAGGGTATTAACATCGATTACACCCCCATTGACCCCAAGGACCCCACCGGCGCCGCAGTTATTATAGTTGACGACACAAGCGAAAACATGATCGTCGTTGCGGGCTGCGCTCTTAACAACTTAACAAGAGAAGAGGTTTATAAGGCGGAGGACATCATTGCTAAGTCAAACGTTCTCGTAGTTCAGCTTGAGGTTGCTATGGAGGCTACCAAGGCGGCGGTTGAGATCGCTCATAAATATAATGTTCCCGTTATATTTAACCCCGCTCCGTTCTCCGATTTCCCGCAGGAAATCATCCCCATGGTTACTTACGCAACTCCCAATGAGACGGAAGCAAGCGAATGGTCCGGCGTTAAGGTTGTTGACGACGCAAGCGCTCTTGAAGCCGCTCAGAAGATTATAGACATGGGCGTTGAGTGCATTATCATGACCTTGGGCAAGCGCGGCAGCCTTGTTTACAAGAGCCGTGACGAATATAAGTTCGTAGACTCCTTCCACATTGAGAATCCTGTTGACACAACCGGCGCAGGCGACGCTTACAACGGCGGTCTTGCTCATGCTCTTGACGTAGGCATGGATATTTACGACGCAGTTAGATATGCTTCCGCAGTAGGCGGCCTTTCCGTTACAAAGATGGGTACCGCTCCCGCAATGCCTTACAAGAACGAAGTTGAAGAGTTCTTGGCAAAGCAGAACTAAACGGTTAAAGCTAAAAGCTTCTCTTAAAAAAAGAGAAGCTTTTTTTATATACTTAAACTGAGCGACAGCCGCATGGAAAGCATTAAAACAAACAAGGCGGTAAAACAGCGCAGCATATAGCAAGAAGAATTGTAATTACCCTATAGTATTTTAGTCGAAATACTAAAATAGACAGATAGAAGGGCGCCGGCACTATTGACCCGATGCATGCTTTTAAGAACGACAGCAATAAATTAAGCCGCATACCCAAAGTTTAAAACTTCGGCGATTGTTTTTTATTCCGCCTTTATATAGCTGCGTTTAATTTTGTTTTGCAAAGTCTTGAAGCGTTTTTCCCGCAAGGCGGTAGCCCGTCCAGCCGCTCATTTGGCGTGCGCCCAATGAGAGGTAAAAGCCTATACTCGGAGCGTTCCAATCAAGGCAGGACCATTCCAATCTTCCCATGCCGTGTGAAACGGCAATCTCGGCAAGTTTTTTTAAAACCGCTTTTCCCACGCCCCTGC
>CAKSBK010000347.1 GCA_934438035.1 uncultured Christensenellaceae bacterium | reverse complement strand
TTATTACAACGGGCGCTACAATGGAGGAATGTAAAAAAATTCTTTACAAAAACAATATAAAAAACGTAACTTCATTTTCGTTTGCGAAGACAAAATAAAAAGTCGGCATTTGCCGGCTTTTTTATCTCCTCTTTCTTAAGAAAATGAATATAACAGATATTCAAGCTCGCTTGAGCTCTTTGAAGAGGCGTATGAAATCACCAGATTTTTTCCGTCGAGCGAGAGAAGAAGATCCTTAATTCCCGTTCTTATATCCAAAAGCTCTTCCGAGGAATCTACACCTCTTGAAATATAAAGCTTGTCGGAATTTCCTTCCGTGTATATATAGCTTAAAACGGAGCCCTCGTCGCTTATTTGAAAGTCCTTAACGTTGGAAGATATTAGGACTTGCGAATCGGAATCGAAATTTAATGCCATAAGGCTGTTCTGTTTATTTATATAATACATTAGCCCACCGGAAAATTGCGGCAAATGAGTTGCGCTTTCGATTACGTATATATCCTCGGGTTTGTCGTTGGCAAGCGCGGAGAGTATATATGAGCCGAAAGCGTTTTCCGCTTTAACAAAGGCGCGGTTATCCTCCCTCATATAAACGCTTTCTATTTTACAGCCGGAAACGATATAATCTACGGCGTTTCTAAGCCCGGAATTCTCCGTGATTTCAAAAACCTCTTTTTCGTTGGTAAGTACATTGTATTTTTCAACGCTGTATTTTCCGTCAGAATATATTAAGTCGCATACCGACGTAAAGCTTACGGAAGCAGAAAAGCCGCTTTTTACATTCGCTTTGGGGTAATTGTAAAGCACGCGCAAAATTCCGCTTTTGACATCGTAATTATATAAGCAAATTCTTTTTTGCGTCGTCGTGCGAAAAACTATGTTTTTTCCGTGGTTAACTACGCTTGCGTCAGAAATGTTGTCTATTCTTAACAGCATCTTTCTTAAGGAGGTATCGCTCAGCTTTGAGGCTGCTATATAAGTTATCTCCGCTCCCTTATTTAAAGAAATAAGCCTGTTTCTATAATCAAATCCTATGTATTTTATGAGATCTGCCGAAGTGTTTATATATTTTGTGTCATTTTTTATAATATCGAGAGCGGCGTTTTTTTCGTCCGGCTGTTCAACGGTTATTTTTCTTGAGTACATACATCCGGATAAAACGAAAAGGAAGCAAACAAGCAACGCGATAGCCGCTATAAATGTTTTTTTATTCATGAGCGTCTCCTTTCGTTTCAGCCGGTAAAGTTACGAGAAACGTTATTATTTCATCATTTATAATCGCTGTTATATTCCCATGGTGAGCAATCGCAATGCTCTTGCATATGGCAAGACCCAAGCCGACGGAACCCTTTTCTCTCTTTGCTTCTTCCTCTCTTGAACGATAGAAAGGAACAAATAATTTTGAAACGTCTTTTACGGGATGCATTTTTGAAAGCTTGTTGGAAATGCTGAGTTTGTAATTATCGGAAACAATAGTTCCGCCTACAGAGATTTTCTCACCCGTTTTTCCGTATTTTATGGCATTGTCAATCAAGTTTATTAAAAGCCGTCTTATCATATCTCTGCTGCCGCAAATTTGCGCAGATTCACAATCACAGATTACGCTGTCATTATACC
>CAKSBK010000346.1 GCA_934438035.1 uncultured Christensenellaceae bacterium | reverse complement strand
GTTAAAGGGAATGAGAGGATAAAAATAGCTTCCCCCAACCGGCGTTTTTGTTGAAGCGCATATCGCTACAGAAATTATTATTCCCGCCGCAAAGCCCCAGCCTCCTAAAATTTCCGTAAACAACACTAAAAGTATTCTAACCATTTTAAAGGCGTACCCCAGCTCAAAGCTCGGCTGCGTAAAGTTGCCTATAGCGGTTATAGCCATAAAAAGTATGGAAAGCTCGTCAAAAAGTCCGGTGCTTACGGCAAATTCTCCCAATATGAGAGCGCCGACCACCGCAAAGCTGTTTGAAAGGCTCGAAGGAGTGTTGAGCGAGGCGAGCTTTAAAGCGTCTATTATTATTTCAAACAGAATTATCTGCCAAAAATATGAGAACTTTGCCTGCGGCGGAATAACGGCAAACCTTAACCATTCCGGGGCGCCGAGCGGATATTTCGTCATTAAAAACCATACGGGAACAAGAAGCATTGTCGCAATAAAAACTATCGAGCGCACCGTTCTTAAATACGTTCCCACAAGAGGAGGAAAATAATAATCGTTCGCGTCCTCCACAAAGTCAAACACGCTTACGGGAAGAATAATAACCGTGGGCGAATTATCTATTAAAATAAGCACCTGCCCGTCAAGTATGCTTGCGCAGGCGACGTCCGGTCTTTCGGTATACCTCACCTTGGGAAAGGGATTATACCACCAGCCCTTTTTTACAAGCGCCTCGTTAAGACTCGCCTGGCTTAAAGAAAGGGCGTTTACCTTAAGCCCGCTTAAAAGCTCCGTAAGCTTTTTAACGACGCCCGCATCCGCACGTTCCTCCATATACGAAAGGACTACGTCCGTTTTGCTCTTTTCTCCCACTGAAAAATGCTTCATAATCAAAGAAGAATCCCTTATTCTCCTTCTTATAAGCGCAGTATTAAAATTAAGCGTTTCAGTAAACCCGTCGTGAGCTCCTCTTAAAACCCTGTCGTCTCCCGGTTCTTCAACGCCTCTTGCCGGATATGTCCTTATATCCAATAAAAATACGTCTTTATATCCCTCTACTATTAAAAGAAGCATTCCCGAAAGCACGGACGTTACCGCCCTTACGTCGTCGCTTGTAATATCAGTTTCGATATAGCTTATAAACTTTTCCGCAAATTCTTCTGAGGTTTTAAGGGGACTAAGCTGCTCCGGCGTGGCCTTTAAAAGAAATTCAATCATTTTTTCCAGAACCTCGTCCTTTATAAGCCCGTCTACGGCATACATCACGGCTCTTTTGCCGCCGCAGTTCAAATTCCTTTTTAAAATATCAAAATTTTCCTTTTTCTTTAAGCGCTGTTCGTAATAACTGACAAGCGAATCAAAATCTCTAAACATATTCGCTCCTTTCTTTAATATGCATAGTATGCAAAAAATGAGCGGATTTAAAACTTCCAATTATTATTGACATAATTTAAAAAGGGGTATTTAATAATATAAGATGAATTTATATTAAGGAGATTATTATGAGCGAATGTAACAATGAATGCAAAAGCTGCTCAAAAAGCGGCGAATGCGATTCAAAAGATAAAAAAAGCTTCCTTGAAGAACCCAATAAAATGAGCCGCATAGGAAAAATAATAGGCGTTGTGAGCGGAAAGGGCGGCGTTGGCA
>CAKSBK010000345.1 GCA_934438035.1 uncultured Christensenellaceae bacterium | reverse complement strand
GTATAAGTGGGAGAGGGAAAATGTAAAGCAGGAGGTTTGCTCAGGAAAATATTCGTTTAAAGACGAAGTTAGGATAGAACATCTTACAAGCTCAAAGTACGGCTTTAAGCCCATTGCCGAAGGCGTTATGACGCATGACGAAAACGGCTTTAGAGTGAGCGGCAAAACTTACGACGGCAAAGACTTTTTGCTTGAACGCAGCGTTAAATCCATGTATTCGGTGCATATTGAATACAATTATAAGAACAGGGGAGACGCAATTGACCTTTGCACTCTTAAGGATACATATTTCGTATTTCCGAAAACTGCGCCGAATATTCTGACTAAACTTCATTTTGCGACAGAGGAGCTTTATAAACATCTTATAGGTCCTATAGGCTGATATGCTGATTGCTGCGCCGTACGTAATTTTACGGCGCATTTTTATTAACAAAAAAAGAGTGAATATGGAACGCAATTTATGATTTGTTGCGAAATGCGCAAAGAAACATACGGCTTAAGGCATGAATTGTTTTAAAAGCTGTAAAATCGCTTATGAGCAATATTGATAAGCCTTATGAAACGAAACGCTTTTAAAATATAAAAACGGCGGCAAAGAAGATATCTGAAGACAAGTAGGGCATTTCAACATAATTACGTAAAACACAAGTTTTACGTAATTATGTTGACAAAAACGCCCAAAAGCGGTAATATATGTATATGGATAAGAATTTTAACGATGAAAGAAATAAAAAATGTATTTTAAAAACGCGTGAGCTTATGCGCAGTCTTCCGCAATGGTACGGTGACTTTGAGCGTGCATGTGAAATAGATAAGTCCCGTCTTACTATTTTAAACTATACTTACGATACTAAAACGTTTCTTAACTATTTGACCTCCGAGCATTCCGGGTTTATTGGTCTAAAGCCTGAGGACATTACAGTTAGCGATTTAGCGGCGCTTTCTCTTTCGGATCTCGAAAAATATATCGAGTATTTGGGGTTTTACATTACAAGCGACGATAAGGAGCATTTTAACTTAGAGCGCTCAAAAGCAAGAAAAGTCGCAAGCTTAAGAACTCTTTTTAAATATCTTTATAAGCGCGCTCTTATACCGGCTAACCCTGCCGAGCTTCTTTCGACCCCTAAGCTGCACGAAAAAGCGATTATAAGACTGGAGCCGAACGAAGTCGTAAATCTTATAAATATAGTTAAAAGCGGCGAAGGTTTATCCGATCGTGAAAAAATTCACCATTCTCGTTATGTTAAACGCGATATAGCTATAATAGTTACTTTTTTAACTACAGGCATGAGAATTTCAGAGCTTGTGGGTCTAAATGTAAGCGACGTCGATTTTGACAACATGAGTTTAAAAATCACGAGAAAAGGCGGAAATCAGGCGTTTCTTTATTTCGATTTTGAAACGTATGACGCGATTTTTGATTATCTTGAAGAAAGAAAGCTAAAGGGAAACTACGATCTCCCTCCCCTTTTCTTATCCTCCAGAGGAAACAGAATGAGCGTGGAGGCTGTCCGCGTAATGGTTGAAAAATATGCTAAGATTGCGGCACCGCTAAAAAAAATAACGCCGCATAAATTGAGAAGCACGTACGGAACAATGCTTTATCAAGGTACGGGCGATATTTATCTCGTAGCGGA
>CAKSBK010000344.1 GCA_934438035.1 uncultured Christensenellaceae bacterium | reverse complement strand
GCATGTATCACGGCGAGAAGGTCGCCTTCGGCACACTCGCGCAGCTCGTCCTCGCCGACGCCGACCTTAAGCTTGGGGCATGCGGCAAAAAGCTCTTCATTTTTTGCCTTTGCAAGGCTTTGCGCGCGCATTCTTTTTGCGTCGCATTCCAAAAGTATCTGCGCGAGTGATTTTTCCATTTCTCCTCCTATAAATCCGCAAGAGGATCTCTTACCTTACTCATAAGCTCCTCCTCCGTGTAAGTTCTCTCGTCGTAAATTTGCCGTTTATCCGCTACTCGATGTCTCTCGTTTTGCGCCTGCGCCTCGCTTAAGGTTTTAACGCCCGCCTCCTGCCAGCTGTTTAAAATCGTCTGAACGTATTTCATGGGCGAAGCCGTTCCGTAAGCGCATTTTGCCGCAAACATAAGCGTTTCTTCCGTCATTCCCTGTCTTAAACAGCGGTTTATAAGGCTTACGTCTCTTGACGTAGGTCTTCTTGAAACGCCGAGGCAGCTTAAAAACTCCTTAGCGCGCTCGTTATTCTTCTGCGTATTTTCAATAAAGCGAAGTATGTCTTCCTCTTTTAAAATGCCCTTGCCCGCCCAGCCGGAGAGTATCATATCCACGTTTTCCATAGTAGCGACGCCGCTTTTTACCGCTTCTCCCGCAGCTAAAAGTATTGTTTCTTGCGAAAAGCCCATATATTTAAAGCGCATATATCTTTTGCGCATAGCCTCCGTAACGGTTCTGTTTGGCGCTCCAAGCTCCTTTAACAGCATTTTAATACTGTCGTCCGTAAGCTCTCTGTCAGTAAGGCTCTCCGCTATTTTTTCCGCAGACGTCTTGTTTTCGTTATAAAGCTGAGTCAATATTCTGTCAAGATATTTACACGAGGGGTTAACTGCGCTTAGGGTTGCAGGCATCGCCGCAGTTATAGCGTCTAAATCCATTCCGTAAACGTTTGTCCATTTTTCATACAGCTTTTGTTCTTCGGCGGAAGGCTGCCTTCCCCTTATTCCCATCATGACGAGTATCTCTTTGAGCGCCCCCGAATCTTTCATTTCACTTTGCGAGCGTTTAACCGCAAGCTCTACGGTATCCACCCCCGCCTCCGCCCATTCGAGCGCCTTTTTCTTTATATAGCTCATCGGAACGCGGTTTTTCGCCCTGTGAGTCTTAATGCAGTATTCTATTAAAACATGCACTACGTCCGAATTAAGCCCGTATACGCTTGTACACTCGTTAATCGCCAAATAATCTCTTGCGGAAAGAAGCCTATCGGAAAACAGGCTTTGCAGCACAGCCGCCTCTTCGGCGTCGCAGTAAACCGCAGCTTTCTCTTTTTTCTCCTCAGGATACGTAAGCTCTATATTTTCCGCGTCTTCCATATTTAAAAGGCCCTTAATTTTTAGATATTGAAGAGCGTCCGTAACCTCGGGCGCGGGCAGATTAAGCTCCTGCGCCGCCTGACCCAAATCCTGAGCGCCGTCTCTTAAAATACAGTATATATAAAGTTTAAGGCACGCCGGGGGCGCGCCCAATAATGCTTCCGCCGCAGTTCTCGGCAGGCATATCATGTCAAAAAGACTTTTGTCAAATTTTATCAATTAATTCACCTTAATAGTTTAAAAATTCCACAACGGAGCTGTTAAACAT
>CAKSBK010000343.1 GCA_934438035.1 uncultured Christensenellaceae bacterium | reverse complement strand
TGCCTGCTGTCTGGAAATCGTTTGCCAGGATTGTTTGTCAGCCTGCAACCAATGTAAATCGGATGACGATTTCTGTAAAGGTTGCGAAAAGTGCAACAACTGTGTTACGGACGGCGTCATCTGCCGGGAATGCGATAGGTGTATGGATTGCTGGGCGGATGATCACTGTACGGAATGTAACAGCTGTGCATATGAATACCACGATACCTGCGAAATGTGCGAAAATTGCGCCGAAAAAGACGACAGAATCTGCCAAAGCTGCGGCAGCTGCGGCTTTTGCTGCGACTGGGAGCCGAGCGATATTTGCCCCAACTGCGGCGCTTGCCCCGAAGAATATGACAGACGCTGCGAGGACGGGGAACACTGCAACAAGTGCTGGGAGTGGATTTGTGAAAACTGTAATCAGTGTAACTACGAAGGCTACATACTTTGCTCTGATTGCGGAGATTACTGCAGCTCGTGCGAAAATTTTTGCGACGAATGTGAAAAATGCGAGGAATGCTGCCGCAGAACCAGCGAAGAAAACGGCTGCTACCACGGTATATGCGTGGAAAGCAGTGACTGGGATGATGCTTCTCACCGCTGTCAATCCTGCGAAAACTGCTTTGAAGAAGATGAATTGTGCGACTACTGCGGCGTTTGCACAAATTGCTGCCTTAATGAAAGCCAGGTGAATGGCTGTGACCATGGCATATGCGTGGAAAGCGCAGAGTGGGATGCGGAGGATCATCGTTGCGGCGGCTGCGGCGATTGCTTTGAAGAAAACGAATTCTGCCCCAGCTGCGGATACTGCCTGGATTGCTGTTTGAACAATGCCGACCTTGCCGGATGCGTCCACGGTATCTGCATTGAAAGCGGTGAATGGCTAACTCATTTCTGCAAGGAACACAACGGCTGCGTGGAGGTTTTATGTGGCATCTGCGGCGGCTGCGCCGGATGCTGCGATAAAACACGTGTGCAGCAGAATTGTACGCACACGCACGTTTGCCCGGGCTCCTCGGGCTGGAGCAAGCATTTCTGCCAAACGTGCAATAAGTGCTTTGCGCCCAACGAGCTGTGCCAATACTGCGGCAAGTGCCTTGCCTGCTGCAAGGCGGCAACGCCCTGCTCCTGCGGCAATGATATATGTCCGAGCGACCCGAAATGGGTCGACCACTATTGCGCGTCGCACGGAACCTGCTTCTCGAAATGCTCTCACGGCGCGCACACGCATACGCCGGGAAGCGCCTATGTGCAGGGGGACGTCAACAGGCATTATCAGACCTGTACTTATTGCGGTATTGCGATGAACCGAAACAGACACAGATTCGGAGAATGGGTTCGTGAAAGCTTTTCCGTATCTCCTATCGATGGGAATATCGCAATAGTACATTCCAACTGCCTTGACTGCGGATATTTTTTAAGAAAAACAAACAAAGTTTCCTCCGCCTGCATAAACGGAACATGCGAAGGCAGTGACTTTCTGGCGTATAACGCAACGCATCACTGGAGGCAATGCAGCCTTTGCGGCGACACGAAAACCAACACAAAGGCAAAACACGATTTTTCGCTGAACTTCTATGCCTGCTGCTCTGACGGATGCGAATATCAGAAAATCGCCACGCCGGCAATCGGTACGGTCGGCGGCAAAGATCTTGAATGGGACTACCTTACTT
>CAKSBK010000342.1 GCA_934438035.1 uncultured Christensenellaceae bacterium | reverse complement strand
CCATAGTCTCGCCGTACTGCTGATACATTACGACCGCCGAGCCGTATTTTATTATTCCGGCCTTTTCGTAGGCAATTTTGGACAGCGTTCCGCCGAGAATAGCCGTGTGATCAAGTCCGATGTTGGCAATGACGCAGCACTCCGGGCAGGGGATGACATTTGTCGCGTCGTATCTGCCGCCGAGACCGACTTCAAGTATCACAATATCGCAGCCGGAATCGGCAAACCAGCGCAGAGCGGCGGCGGTCATCATCTCAAACTCGGTTGGGTGCTCGTCCATAGCGTCTGCCTGACGCTGTATCTCGGTAACGATCTCGGCAAGCGTGTCGTCTTCGATCTGCTTGCCGTTTATCTGCATGCGTTCGTTGAAGCGGCGCAGATACGGAGAGGTGTAAAGTCCGGTTTTTAAACCTGCCCTGTGCATTATGGATGCAAGCATTGCACAGATGCTGCCCTTTCCGTTGGTGCCTGCAACGTGGACAAATTTAAGCTCCGACTGCGGATTGCCAAGCCGAGAAAGAAGCTCGGTTATGCGCTCAAGCCCGAGGCGCGAGCCTCGCCACGATGCGCCGTTAATGTATTCAAGTGCCTGTTTATAATCCATATTTAGACCTTCATTATTTAATATATTTTGCGATAAATGCATCGAGCTTTGCCGAGTAAGCTTCGCTGCTTGTAAACATCGTTTCTATGTGCCGGGTGCTTTCGGCGAACAAATAGTCCTTGTCGGCAGTGCAAATGTCGAAAGCGCGCGGCGCGTTTTCAAACGGAACCGTTGGATCCTCCTTGCCGTGGACAAACAGCATAGGGCAGACAGCGTTTGCAAGGCTTTGCGCAGCGTCGGTTTCGACGAGGTCATAGCCAGCAATGAGCTTATTCAGCTCGGCAATAAGCCCGTAGGCAGGCCCGAGCTGCGAGCGCAGTATCGGCCGCGCGTCGGTAAAGCCGCTGTCCTCAATAATGAATTTGACAATGCCGGGAACGCGGTCGCTCATTTTCATGACAGTTGCACCGCCGAGCGAAAATCCGTGCATGATCACCTGAATATCGCTTCCGAATTCACTTTCAAGAAAGCTCAGCCATTTTAAGCAGTCGGCGCTTTCAAACACATCATAGCCGAACCAGTCGCCGCCGGAAAAGCCCGAGGCGGTGTTGTCCGGCGCAAAAATGTCAAAGCCGCGGCTGTGATAGTATTCATGCAGCATGCCGGCGGTCTCGGCGTGCTCGGAGTGATAGCCGTGCACGATAAACGCGATCTTTTTGCTGAATTTTTTGCCGCAGGGGAAGTAGAAGCCCTGCAAGGCCTCGCCCCTGTCGGACTCGATCGTGTAGCACAGATGCACCTTGCTCTCAAGCGCCGCGGAGCGCTCATCGCGCCAGACGTAGTATTCCGGCCTGTGCGTTTTCTTATCCAGAAGCGCGTTCAAAGCCGGCGGACGGCGGCGTGCGAATATAAACTTATACACATCCCACACCGCAAGCGGCGGTATGGCGGTCAGCAGCCATGCTTTTTTCATATCAGTTCACCGGAAGTACGGCGCCCACGCTCGAAAGCAGCGAGAACGCGATGACAAGTATCTGGAATGCGAGCGAGCCGAATTTGCCGCATATTGGCGAAGCTCCTGTGCGTTTGCGTGAGCGGTTGTATGCTATGA
>CAKSBK010000341.1 GCA_934438035.1 uncultured Christensenellaceae bacterium | reverse complement strand
TATACATTTTCGGAATATTCATTTGCCGTTCATATTTAAATATTTTTGCCTTGTTGCGTTTCCTCCCCTTATATGCCTCGCCGCAAGATTACCCTCCAGCACCGACCTTACAAGCCTCCATTTTGCGGGTGAAATCTCACGCAAACGCTCTGTAACGTCCTTATGAACGCTGCTTTTCGATATTTTAAACACTTCCGCCGCCGCCCGCACGGTAGAGCCCGTCTCAATGATATAATCCGCAATTTTAAGCGCCCTCTTTTCAATATATTCCCTCATAAATTCCTCCGAAAAGCTTGTTATATTTGAATTTATGAGAAAATTTACCTGTATATTATTAATTTTATATTTTAACACAAAAAACGCCCCTTATTATTTAAGGAGCGCTTAAAATCATTTTACGTTTTTAATATAATCCTTGTTTAATATTGTTTTAACCTCTCTGCCCTCCAAAAAATCCACGGCGTTTCTTGCCGCAAACATTCCGGCGTATTCCACGGCGTCGTTTGTGTTTGCGCCGACATGCGGCTCCAGCATGCATTCCTTTATTCCGAGAAGAGGACAATCCGGGCTTACGGGTTCTTTATTTAAAACGTCAAGACCCGCTCCCATTATTATTTTATTTTTAAGCGCATACGCAAGGTCGTCTTCGTTTATAAGCGAGCCTCTTGCAGTGTTTACAAGAACGGCGGTTGGCTTCATCTTTCTTAAAAATTCGGCGTTCACCATTCCTATATTTTCTTTCGTAGCGGGGCAGTGCAGGCTTATCGCGTCGGATTCCCTTAAAATGGTTTCAACGTCCGCCCTCTTAACGTTGTATTTTCTTGCCGCCTCCTCGTTAAAATAAGGGTCGTAGGCTATAACTCGGCAATCAAAGCCCATTAGCATTTTCGCAAGCTCCTGCGCAATTCCTCCGAAGCCGATTAACCCAACCGTCTTATTGTAAAGCTGAATGCCGTTCCTGCTCTCGTTAAAGCGGCTCCAATCGCAATTATGAACCTCCATATTTCCGAGATGGAGATTTCTCATAAGGCATATAATAAGTCCTAAAGAGCACTCCGCAACCGGCCTGTTAAAGCTTCCGGCGGCGTTGCAAATCGCAATTCCGCATTCCGTCGCCGCGTCATGGTCCATTTCATCCGTGCCTACGCCGAAACGGCTTATAAGCCTTAAGCTTCCCTTTAAAAATTCAATGGTCTCCCTCGGTATTTTTTCTCCCGCGCTTATAAGAACGTCGTAGCCCAAAAGCTCTTCTTTAAAATCCGCCGTCTGCCTCGTTTTCATATCGAGCAGCTCCGCTTCGTGTCCGTTATTTTTTATATAATCAACCATTTCTTCCCTTATGAAGCGGGGCTGCTGCTTACCTATTATCGCTACTTTTCCCATTTTTTCACCTCTTAATGATTACGGAATGTAAAGCTCTGTCTTCTTAGCTTCCGATACTATATCGGAAAACTTTTTAACCTGCTTTGTTATCCATTCCACGCCCTCTTTTTCTATCATTTCAAAATTCATAAACGTTCTTGCGCCGCTTACCGCGCATGCGCCGCACTTTATAAATTCTCCGCAGTTTTCATCCGTTATTCCTCCCGAGGGAATAAGGTTAACCTCCGGGAAAACCATTTTAAGGTTTGTCATGTATTTAGGACCGCCGAGCCCT
>CAKSBK010000340.1 GCA_934438035.1 uncultured Christensenellaceae bacterium | reverse complement strand
CAGCAACCGCAACAAGACCCAACGGTTTTTTAGGACCTAAAAACGCATTCGATTCCTCCTGTGCGCCTCCGGCAAGCTCAGAATGCTGCTCTCTCATATTCTCTATCTTAATTTTAGAAAGCTGACCCAATCTTAAAGCAAGCTGCAGCGCTTTTCCGGGGTCGTTGGTGTGAACGTGTACCTTAACAAGCTCAGGATCACCGACAACAACAAGAGAATCGCCAAGCTGCAAGAGCTTTTCTCTTAGCTTGTCAATAGTCTCTTCCGTAACATGCTCGTCTAAATCAGTTATAAAGAACTCCGTGCAATAGCCGTATTTTATATCTGCGGTGCTGATATTCTGCATTGAGCTTGCAGGCGCTTTTTTAGGAAGCGAAAAATCAAGCTCGCTTGCCACCTCTTCACCGTCTATCGCCATCTTGAAGCCCTTATAAATTACAATGAGTCCTGCGCCGCCGGCGTCTACAACACCCGCTTCTTTTAAAACAGGAAGCATTTCCGGCGTCTTTTTGAGCATTTCCTGCCCCGCTTCAATAATGGAATCAATCAGATTAAGAAGGTTAGAGCCCTGCGCCGTTTGCTTCTTTGCTTCCTCCGCCATAGCTTTCGCTACCGTAAGTATGGTGCCTTCCTTAGGCTTCATAACCGCGCTGTATGCGCACTTAACTCCGGCAACAACCGCGTTTGCAAGGTCTTGCGCACCAAGCTCCTGCGTGTCCTGAGGTATTCCTCTTTCAAAGCCTCTGAAAAGCTGTGAAAGAATTACGCCCGAGTTTCCTCTTGCGCCTTTAAGCGCTCCCTTTGAAAGCGCCTTTGCGAGTTCTCCGACCTTTTCGCTCTCGCAGGCGTTAACTTCCTTTGCCGCCGAATGCAGCGTCATCATCATGTTAGTACCGGTATCGCCGTCAGGAACGGGGAAAACGTTGAGATCATTGAGCTTTTGTTTGTTTTGCTCAAGATAATTTGCAGCGTTTATCACCATTTCCTTAAACAGCTTGGCACCGATTAAATACTCTGCCAAAATTTAAACCTCCGTAATTACCCGACTCTTATTCCCGAAACAATAACGTTTACCGTATTTACATTGAGCCCCGTAATTTTTTCTACATTATATTTTACTGTTCTTATTATGCTGTCTGCAATCGCTCCGATAGACGTGCCGTATTCGACGACTATATAAAGCTCAATTTTAACTCCGTTCGTCTGATCCGTATAAACCTTTACGCCTTTTTTGACATTCTCTTTTTTAAGAATATCGTTGACGCTGTCCATAACTCTTTTAGACGACATTCCCACAACGCCGTAGCATTCCGTAGCCGTGTAACCCGCTACGCTCGCAATAAAATCGTCCGTAACAGTTATCGTTCCTTTTCCTGTCGTTAATACTGCGCTCATAATATACCTCCTGCTCAATATTTGACTGTAACCTGTCATTCTTATTATAAACATTTTCGGATATTTTTCAAGTCAGTTTGGCTATTTTTGCATTTACAATAAAAAAATTCAATATTTACTTGCAAAACTTCCGATATATTGGTATAATAATCTCTGTTCGAACAAAACTCCCGAGGAGGTGTTAAAGATGGCTAAGTATTGTGAGATTTGCAATAAGGGAGTAGTCAGCGGCAATAATGTTTCGCATTCCCATAGAAAATCAA
>CAKSBK010000339.1 GCA_934438035.1 uncultured Christensenellaceae bacterium | reverse complement strand
GTCTTAAAACGGGAATGCCTATAAGCGCAGCAAAAAGCGCGGCAATAAGCCCGCCTAAAATTACGGCGATTATTACGACAACGGGCTGCGGCAGTGCTTCAAGCGCCTGCTTAAAGCCGAATATTCCCTCGTTCATTCCGGACATATAATATACGCCCGCAACGCCGTCGCAGGGAATTGTAAGTATTCCCGTAACGTAAGCGCCGATAGCCATAAAGCCCGCCTGACCTAAGCTGAACTGACCCGTAAAGCCGTTTAACAGATTCATGGAAACGGCAACTATAGCCATTATCGCACCCTTTTGCAGTGTGGAAACCGCCATGCTGTAGCTCGCCTTGTTCTGCTCTAAAAATATAAGAAGGGCAATGAGAAGAGCAACGCTCACTAAAGTACAAATTGTTTTTGTTTTCTTACTCATAATCATCACACCTTATCTATCATTTTTTCTCCGAATATACCCGTGGGTTTAAATACGAGTATAACTATAAGCAAAAGGAACGTGAAAGCGTCGCTGAATGTGGAATATCCGAGAGCCGTTAGAAACGTCTCGCAAATACCTATAATAAAGCCGCCTACAACCGCGCCCGGGATAGAGCCTATTCCGCCCAAAACCGCCGCAACAAAGCACTTTAAGCCGGGAAGGGTTCCGCTGAAGGGCGTTACGGACATTCTGTCGGTAAAATAAAGAATCGAGCCTATCGCCGCAAGCGCCGAGCCTATTGCAAAGGTCGCCGTTATTACTCTGTTTATTTTAATACCCATAAGCTGAGACGTTTCAAAATCCTTGGAAACCGCCCTCATCGCCATACCCATTTTTGAATGGTTAATCAAAAGCATTAACAGCACTACGAGAACTATGGTTAAAACGGGCGTAAGGAAAGTTACCAGCGAAGCGGAAACGCCGCCGATATTGAAAATCTGTTTTAAGAAAGAAATCTCCGGATATGCCTGAGGCAATGCGGAAAAAAGATATGTCGCAAAGTTTTGCAGGAAATAGGAAACGCCGATTGCCGAAATCATTACGGACATTCTCGGGCTCTGCCTCAGCGGAGCGTACGCCGCCTTTTCTATCACAACGCCCAAAACCACCGTTCCTATAATAGTTACCGGTATGGAAATATACCATGGAAAAACCGCCATTGAGAATATCATGAAATAGCCCGACATCATGAAAATCTCGCCGTGCGCAAAATTTATAAGCCGGAGTATGCCGTATACCATCGTATAGCCGATAGCTATAAGCGCATACGCTCCTCCGAGTGAAATTCCCGTCAGACACTGCTGCAGGAAAGTTGTTAACGTCATTATACAGACCCCCGAAAAATTTAGAGTTTAGACAGCAAATCCGAGAGCGAAAGCCGCCCTCGGTTTTTGCCTTGTTAGTATGTTTTAATTTGAAGCTCTTATTTCGCTACCGTCTGAGTCTTTAAGAACTTGAAAGCGCCGCCTTCAACGATATCGATATAAGCCATGTCTTTCTTAGCGTCTCCGTTCTCGTCAAAAGAGATAACGCCGGTAACGCCGGTTGTTTCAAGAGCATTCATAGCGTCTTTGATAGCAACCTTGTCAAGAGAGCCTGCCTTTTCAATAGCGTCAAGAGCAGTGTTGTATGCGTCGTAACCGAGAGCGGAAACGGAAGCAACGCCCTCGCCGCCGTTC
>CAKSBK010000338.1 GCA_934438035.1 uncultured Christensenellaceae bacterium | reverse complement strand
GAATTACGCTTATTCCCTTTCTTAAAAACAGCATGGGATATTTTTTAACGAATACAGTCATCGGCAAAAGAGCCCTTTCTCCTCCCGATTCTTTGTAATCGCGTCTGAAACTTTTGTATCTCTCAAGCGCAACATATTTATCGTTAAGAGAAAAGCCCTTCATATACGGCATAATCTCGTTTTCAAATATGCTCGCTATATCATATTTATACTTCTTTACATGCTCGGGAACTATTCCCGTCTGATTATAATGGCTCACGCCGCCGTCTCTGTGCAGAAGAGCGTCAAAATCGGCGTAAAGTATTCTGCCTCCGCTTCTCGTAAGCTTAAGATAATACGCCCAATCCTCAACGAGCGTATATCTTTCGTCAAACGCACCGAACGTGTTAAACATTTCCGCCTTCATCGCCGTCGCGCCGATTGCCAAAAAGCAGTTGTTTGCAAAAACCGTAAACTGCTGCTGCGCCGTTTTGTTGTTAAACGCCGCCCCCTCCGAAGGATTTACAAACGAACCCGTGTCTTTTAAAAGCTCCGAGTCCATCATATGGCACTGTGCTGAAATCATATATACGTCGTCAGGCGCCTTTTCAAGCGAATCCGCAAAATTTGATATGACTTTTTTACTGTAAAGCGCGTCATCCGCCGCAAAAAAGAGAATGTATTTTCCCGTACATTTTTTAACCGCAAGGTTGAGGCTCTTTACGGTACCCAGGTTGTTGGGATTTATCTGCCAGATGACGTTCTTAAGGTTTTCTTTTTTATTTTCATCGATGTATTTTTTTAAGTCGTCGACGTCTATCGCCTTTGAAGCGTCGTCCGCAAAGATAAGCTCGATATCGGAATAATCCTGAGTTAATATCGAATCAATCGCCGTCTTAACATATTGAGGCTGATTATAATGTAATAAAATTACAGAAAAAAGCGGTGTGTTCTCCATATAAAGCTCCTATAAACTCAATTTAGCTGTTTTTGCCGCAAAACAGTTTGTTGTTGATTTTTTTTACGGCATTTTTAAGCCTGCCGCCCGACCATTTGCCGACGTCGCCTTTAACGGCGGCGTAAGGATATATTAAATCCGTATTTCCCGTCTTTTCATAAAAGCCGTTTAAAGTCAAAGCATGCCTTTTTTCAAGCTCTCCTGCCGTCTCTTCGTCTAAATTTTCCGAGGCGTATCTCAAAGCGAGAGAGACGTTCTTTCTTCCGCAAAGGCTGTAATTTAAAAGCGTAAAAAGCTTTTCGCTTTTAAGCGCGCTTTTACTTAGGCTTTCCCCGTTTAAAAACGCCTCGCAGAACAGCTCCGGGCGCATTTTGTCTATCATGTCATATATTAGGCAAAAGCTTTCGTTAATAAGGCGCACCGTGTTTTTATCCGCTCCGCTGCTGACGCTTTTCGCTCCCTTTATAAACCTGTAGCCTACGAGCTTTTCATCGATTACATGAATGGGATATTCGTTTATAAGCCTTACCCACATTTCATAATCATGCAGCTGACGATAAGCCAAGTTATAGTTTCCTATTTCGTCCTGCACTTTTTTTCTTATAACAAGACTTGAATGACAAAGCCTGTTTCCCGTTTCAAAAAACAGCTTAAGCCACTGCGCCTGCGTTAAATTGCAAGAAGCGAATATACTTTCGTCAAAGCCCGGATTTTTTTCGTAAACTATAGAGT
>CAKSBK010000337.1 GCA_934438035.1 uncultured Christensenellaceae bacterium | reverse complement strand
GCGTCTACAAGCACCCTGTCAAATTTCCCATAGTATTCCGGTATGGGGACCTCGGCGTTCGCAACCGTTATTTTCGCCTGCGTTCCCAGCCTTTCAAAGTTCTTTTTCATAAGCTCCGCCCTGTGAGAATGAAGCTCCAAAGCGGTAACCTCTGTTTTTGAGCGTTCATATGCAAAAGCGGCCTTCCCTCCGGGAGCGGCGCAGACGTCTATTATGCTTAAGCCCTCTTTAATATCCGCCGCCTCGCAAACGAGCATGGAAGATTCCGACTGAACGGAAAATTCTCCTTTTTTAAACATTTTAAGCTCGTCTATAGCCGTGACGTTTTTAATATACAGCGCATACGGAAGATAATTTCCTCTTCTTACCTTAAACGCCGCGCCCAACAGCTTTTCTTTTAACTTATCGTCCGTAAGCTTAAGGGAATTATATTTAACGCAGGTTTCCGCAGACGTTTTTTTGTATGCCAAAAGCTCTTCCGTAAACTTTTCTCCGAAATCCCTTATGTATTTTTCCGTAAGCCACTCGGGGTAGCTATAATTAACGGAGAGATATTTTACCGCCCCGTCATCTTTGCCGGGAAATTCTATATTGTTCTTGTTTCTTGCTATGTTTCTTAAGACCCCGTTCACAAACCCCTTAAGCTGCGGCTTTTTAGAGTCCGCCGCAAGCTTTACGCATTCGTTCACGGCGGCGCTTTCGGGAACGGAATCAAAAAACAAAAGCTGGCACACGCCTATTCTCAAAATATCGTAAATAAGGCTGTGCACCCTTTTTCCCTTCGTAAAGGAATCTATCACAAAATCTATTTTAATCCTGTTTTCAAAAAGAGTATGGCAAAGCGCCGTAACAAACCTTTTATCCGCCTCTTCCAAGCCCGAAAGCTCTTTTTTTACCGCCAGATTTAAGTATGCTCCCTCGTTTACCTCTCTTACTATTTTAAGCGCAGCGGCTCTTGAGTTCTTAGCCATCCGCTTTACCCGTAAAGCATGTTTGAGTAATACTTCTTCCCCTAAGCAGATCCTTTGCGTTCATGGGCTTTGAGCCCGCAAACTGCAGCGTCAAAATCTGCACGGCTCCGTCCTTCGTTTTAACGGTAAGCCCTTTTTTGCTGTCGCAGATGATTATATCCCCCGGTTTTCCCGGCTTATCGCACTTTTCTTCTTTAACTGCAAAAATTTTAACCTTTTGGTCGTCTAAATAAGAATACGCCGTCGGCACGGGGTTAATCCCCCTTACAAAATCAACTATGCTTTTAGAGTCCTTTTCCCAATCTATTTGCCCGTAGCCCTTTTTAAACATGGGGTAATACGTCGCTTCCTTTTCATTTTGCGGCGTTCTTTTAAGCGTGCCGTCCAAAAGCTTTAAAAGCGTGCGCTTTAGGGTTTTAGCTCCTAAATAAGACAGGCGTTCTCTTAGCTCTCCGCCCGTTTCCTCCGGCAAAATCTCGGTTTCGTCCTGTTCCAAAACGTCTCCCGCGTCAAGCTCGTAAACGGTATACATGGTGGATATTCCCGTCTTCTTCTCTCCGTTTACAACAGCCATCTCTATGGGAGCGGCGCCCCTGTATTTGGGAAGAAGCGACGCATGTACGTTAATACAGCCGTATTTGGGAATATTAAGCACCTCTCTTGAAAGAATCTGCCCGAAGGCAACCGTTATCATCAAATCCGGCGCAAGCTCACGTAAAAGC
>CAKSBK010000336.1 GCA_934438035.1 uncultured Christensenellaceae bacterium | reverse complement strand
AATTTACAAAGGCTTACAAAGCCCGAGAAACCAAGAAAAACTAAGAAATGCGAGGTTATGCAACAATGATAAAAGTACTTTTTATCTGCCACGGCAATATTTGCCGCTCGACAATGGCGCAGTTTGTTTTTTCGAATATGGTTAACAAATTAGGGCTTGAAAGCCTGTTTTTAATTGACTCAGCCGCAACAAGCAATGAAGAAATAGGGAATCCTCCGCATATAGGAACTGTAAGAAAGCTAAAAGAAGAAGCCGTTCCGGTTTTATATCACCGAGCGAGAAGAGTTACCGCGGAAGATTATGATAATTTTGACCTGCTTATTATAATGGACGAGCAAAACAGGAGAAATCTTTTTAGAATAATAAAGCGGGATCCTGAAAACAAAGTGCATACTCTTCTTTCGTATGCAAATATGGTTAGAGACATCGCAGATCCTTGGTGGACGGGAAATTTTGACGAATGCTACAGTGATATAAATACCGGCTGCGCCGCTCTTTTGGAATATCTTTTAAAAAACGGCAAAGTATGATAAAATAATAAAAAAATAATGGAGCTAAAATAGATTTGCAGAATAAACTTGAAAATATAAAACTGAGAGCATTAAAGCAGACGGATCCCGATGAAGTGGCAAGGATAATGGACGAGGCGGACCCTTGGGAGTATCCTCCGCTTATGCTTTACGAGCTTATGAATCATTTAAGGGCGGCGCTTTATGCCAATATAGCCAAAATGTTTATGGAAGAGGAGCTTGATTTCTCAAGAGCGGACATTGAAAAGGTAAACAAGATAACTGACAGGATTTCTCGCTTTATAGATGAAAAGGGAGCTATAGTTCCCGAGCTTCCGGAAGACGTTAAAAACCTTTTTACTTGGCTTGCCAGCTTAGAGGGGAAAATGGATATTTACGAAGCGAAAACCATGCCGAGGATTATTAACAGATACATAGATTATGCGGGCGGTATGATTGCGGAAATATACAAAAGAGAGTTCGGCTGCGAGTGGGAGCTTTGTGAAGACGGAGATATGAAGTATATTCTTAAAAAAGGCGACGTCGAAATAGCGGATCCCTCTAACGCAGTTTTCAGACAGCTTATTTGGAAGCAAATAAATCACATTCGCGAAAATTTCGCCGTTTTTGAAAAAAAGCTTTCCTAAGGCTTTGACAAATTACCGTTTTATGGTTATAATATTTAAGCATCGTGTTGCAAAAATGCGTAAGTCCGGGTGACTTACGCATTTTTTATTATGTGAAGCGAGTGGTCAAAAGACGTAAATCCGGCTTTTTTCCGCCGCTTTTTTTATTTGGAGGAATTATGGAAAACAGTTTAAAAAATCATGATGAAAGCGAACTTTTAAAAAGCGCTCCGATAGGCAAATTGCTTTTAAAATTCTCTGTTCCCTGCGTTTTATCTATGCTTGTGAGCGCACTTTATAACATTGTAGATCAGATATTTATAGGGCAGGGAGTGGGATATCTGGCGAATGCGGCGACAAATGTGGTTTATCCCTTTACCGTTTTTGCGCTTGCAATTTCTCTTTTGATCGGAGACGGCTGCGCAGCGTTTTTCAGCCTTTCTCTTGGAAGAGGGGATAAAGAAAATGCTGTTAAAAGCGCGGGCAACGGGATTATACTCACGCTCATTTGTGCGGTTTTGCTTACCGTTGTCGGCTTTGTATTTGAGGAGGGATTGTTAAGGC
>CAKSBK010000335.1 GCA_934438035.1 uncultured Christensenellaceae bacterium | reverse complement strand
TGACTATAAACACAAAAGCATACTTCCTGCCGGTGCATTTTTCCACACCCTCGGTATACATAGCTGATTGAAAGTCATAGCCGTAATTGATTGCGTCCCTTGTAAAGTGTTCTAAATCTGCCTTTGAGGCGCTTTTAAGGTCGGTAATTATATTTACCGTATTAAGCTCCGAAACGCAGTCGGCGCGGCACTTGCATTCTTCTCCGGTTAAATCGTCGCGCCAAAAGAATTCTTTTTCCTTTTCACCGGACAGAAGCTTGTTTACAAACGGAGCCTTATACAAAGAATCAACCATATCCTTTGCCTTTGTGTAATCCTCGTCGGTTATAACGGTCTTTCCCGTCGACTGTTCGCAAAACTCTGCCCATATTGCTTTTCCGTCTTTTGTACGGCGGTCAACCTGCGGCATTACGGCAAATTCATCTGAAAAGGTTTCGGGCTGCAGCGCTAATTTATGAAATGCTTGTCCGAATATAAGGGCAGGCGTGGGTTCTGTCGGATTTTCTTTTAAATACTTGAACTTTTCGGGGCTTTCTCTTATCTTCCAAAGCTCCGAGCGGCTTATTGCAGGATGTGAACGGTATTCTTTTTCGGTCATTTTTCAACCTTCTTTCTCCAAAAAATCTGCAAACCACTCTCTGTCGTCCTCAATAAAAGCACGGCAATCAATCTCATTATTTTCTATGTATTGAAACAGTGCGGTTTTAATTTGTTCTGCTGATAGCACATCTGCAATCAATGCCGGAACCGAAATCGTTTCATTCTTGCACTCGTTGCTCGCTTTCTCAAGAGTTTCATAGTCCTTTGCATAGTGATTTAAGCAATCGTCACACAACCCATCGTTATTTTCAGAATTATTACAGCCGGAACACAGTCTGCTACAGTTTTCACTATCACATCGGGGACAAAAGAAACCTCTAAATTCCTCCCCGCAATTGTCACATCTATACATTAAAGCTTCACCTCTTCACAATAGAACCAACTTTGCGGGGGTCGAGTAACCTTTGCGCCGCGCCTCACACCGTAGTGATAAAATTCTTTTATGCTTTTCGGCTTATCGTAAACCACAAGGTCGGATATATGCCAGCCGTACAGTCCGCTGCCGTTTGAGTATTTTTTAAGGTTGTCCAAAGATAATCGGCATTTATTCAGATAATCATAATCCAAATCATAAGCCGTCATATCATCTACTCGCCGTAATTCCGTATTACGATTGTCATAACCGCAAACCGCCAGTCGGTCTATTTTGTTACATATAAATTCGCCTATGACTTTGCTGTTGCCGTTTACTACACTGCAGAACGGTGAGCTTGCGTCAGGTTGTTTGCAAAAAACAGATTTTTTTGGCCGCATATTCTCAGGGTAATCTTCGGGTCTAAACACATATTTTGTAATCATTTTTGGTTTTGTACAATAAATATAGCACTTAAACAGCGTAGCTATCTTAGGTCTTGTTTTTCTGACCTCTATTGTTTTCTTGCCGTTTGCTATCAGCTCACACCAGTGAGGTTTAATGCTTATAAGTACGCTTTTCATTTCTCTTCACCTCTCCATATTTATCGGCGTTCCGACCGTTCCCACCGAACCGGAGCTGTCGGTTGCCCTGAAATATTCGCCGGGGTAGGGATATGTATATCGAAACATTAAATAATTCGCCGCGTCAAGCAAGTGCTCCGTATTTTTATCTTTCTTAAAAGCTTCTATGCAG
>CAKSBK010000334.1 GCA_934438035.1 uncultured Christensenellaceae bacterium | reverse complement strand
CTGTAGGGCTGGAGGATTTGATATCGATAGGCACAATTGGGCTTATAAAGGCGGTAAATACATTTGACCCGAAAAAGAATATAAAGCTTGCGACGTATGCCAGCAGGTGCATTGAAAACGAAATACTTATGTTTTTAAGAAGAAATATAAAAAACAGGACGGAAATCAGTTTAGACGAGCCTCTTAATGTGGATTGGGATGGAAACGAGCTTTTGCTTTCGGATATTTTGGGTACCGAAAACGATATCGTATTTAAAAAAATTGACGGGGATATAGATAAAAAAATACTGGGAGAGGCGATTTCAAAGCTTCCCGGAAGGGAAAAGCTCATAATTAATATGCGTTTCGGTCTTTCCGGATACCCCGAACGCACTCAAAAACAGGTTGCGGAAAGCTTGGGAATAAGCCAAAGTTATATTTCAAGGCTGGAAAAGAGAATAATAAAGAGGCTTAAAAAGGATATTGCCAAAATGATGTGATTAACGCCTGCTTTATGACATAATATTTTACGGGTGATTTTTTGAGATATTCGAAATTCAGGCAAAAGATGGTTGTAAATATGTGCGACGGCCGTTCGTTGGGGTATGTGTGCGACCTTGTTTTAGAATGCCCCTGCGGAAAGGTATGCGCAATAGTCGTTCCCGGCTGTCAGGGCTTTAAAAATTTCTTTAAAAACAGGAATTTTATTATTTCGTGGTGTGATATAGTTAAAATAGGAGACGACATTATTCTTGTGAATACAGACCTCGGAACATGTTCTGTCGCGGAATAGAGCAAAATGTTGATTTTATGCGGAAAAAGGATTATAATAGGCTTGTAATTTTACGAAAGGATATGTTCGCGGGGTTTTCTGTATGAAGTGTATTTATTGCGGTTATCCTGAAAGCAAGGTCGTCGACACACGTCCGCTGGACGATGGAAGCTGTACCAGAAGAAGAAGAGAGTGCCTTAAATGTCAAAAGCGCTTTACTACCTACGAAAAGGCGGAGCAGGCACCCGTCATAATAATAAAAAAGGACGGAAAAAGAGAAGCGTTTGATATATCTAAGGTTAAAAACGGAATTATAAAGGCTTGTGAAAAGAGAAATGTCTCTTTAGACGTGATAGAGTCTATGGCGATAGAGGTGGAAAAGCAGGTTTACAATTCCGTTGCCCAGGAAGTTTCCACAGAGAAAATCGGAGATATGGTTATGGAGCAGCTTAAAGACGTTGACGAGGTTGCATACGTCAGGTTCGCTTCCGTTTACCGCTCTTTTAAAGACATAACAACATTTATGGAAGAGCTTGAAAGCCTTGTGAAAAACAAAAAATGAAAGATTACTTAAAGAGCGTAAATCACGGCTTTAAATTTAACTATTCCGAAGGCGTGGTTTATCTTTCCGTTCCGGCGATAGAAAATACGGGAAAATTTATTCACGGCTTTACGACGAGAATAGGCGGCGTAAGCGATGGAGTATATACCTCTCTTAATTTAAGCCTTTCAAGGGAAGAAAATAGGGGCAATGTTAAAGAAAACTATTTAAGAACGGCTGCTGCCCTCGGACTTTCTTTGGAGACGTTTACGGCTTGCCGCTATGAGCACGGAAACGACGTTTTTGAAATAAGCGAAGACTTTTTGGGCTCGGGAATTTTAAGACAAAGCGAGCTGCCCTTCTGCGATGGCGTAATAACGCGAAAAAAAGGAGTTACGGCGGTATCTAACCATGCGGACTGTACTCC
>CAKSBK010000333.1 GCA_934438035.1 uncultured Christensenellaceae bacterium | reverse complement strand
ATGCCGGGGTCCGTATCGGGAACGGGCATTTTTTTAATTTCGACTACCATTATATTATGTGCCTTAAGTTTTCTTTTATTGCGGCGGCAACGTCGGGCTTGTTCATGGAATATACGTGGATTGCGTTGATTCCGTTAGCAAGAAGGTCGATAATTTGTTCGGTTGCGTAAGCTATTCCCGCCTGCTTCATTGCTGCGGGGTCGTCTCCGAAGCGGTCTACTATTCTTACAAAGCGCTGAGGCAGAGCCGTTCCGGAAATGCTCATAATTCTCTTTATTTGCGCCGCCGAGGTTACGGGCATTATTCCCGCAATGACGGGAACGTCTATTTTATGCTTCAAGGCCCGGTAAAGAAAATTGTAAAGTATGTTGTTGTCGAAAAACATCTGGGTGGTTAAAAATTCCATGCCGGAATCCGCCTTCTGCTTTAAATAGTAAAGGTCTTTTTCGCCGTTTTCGCTTTCCGGATGTCCTTCGGGGTAACATGCGCCGCCTATGCAGAAGCCGCCGAATTTTTTGATTTCGTATACAAGCTCGCTTGCGTGTTTATAGTGCATGTTTTCCATGCTCTCTCCTGCGGGAATATCGCCTCTTAAAGCGAGTATATTTTCAATTCCTTTGCTTTTAAGGTCGTCTAACCGTGCATGAATATCCTCGGGAGAGGAACATACGCAGGTCATATGCGCAAGGGGGGTAACTCCGTAATTGTTTTTGAGATTTTGCGCAATTTCCGCCGTGTATTTTGAGGTGCTTCCGCCAGCGCCGTAGGTTACGCTCATATAGCTCGGCTTTAGAAGCGCAATTTGTTCCGTGGCTAATTTAACCTTATCGAAGTTATCCGCGGTTTTTGGCGGAAAGACCTCGAAAGAGAGGCTGGGTTTTTCTTGTGTGATGATTTCTTTTACAGTCATATTTCCCTCCGAAAATTAAAATTCGTTTTCATTTGCCGCGGTTAAAAGCGCTTTTGCTATAGAGAGCTTTACGTTGCCCTTGTCCTTGGGCGTTTCTATTACGACTAAAACTATGCGGCTGTCTTCGCTGTCGGGCGTCCAGGCGACAATCCAGGAAATTCTCTTGTCCTTATCGTTCCCCTTTATTGCTGTTCCTGTTTTCGCAAGAACTCTTTGTCCTGTTCCGTTTAAATATGCGGCGGTTCCTTTTTTAACGACGTCCTCAAACATGGCGTCAAGAGTAGAAAGATAGCTTTTATTAACGGCGTCCTGTTTAAAAACGCTTCTTTCGCCCTTTTGCTCGGTTGTGTAATTGTCGGTTTGCCCGCTGCCGAGCTTATCGATTACATACGGGGTTAAAATATCTCCGTCGTTTAAAAACGCGGTATACATTGAGGCTACCTGAAGGGGAGTCACGAGTATTTGACCGTGACCGAAGCTCATATCCGCCGTCATTGTTCCGTTGTGTTCAGCGTCCTCGTTAATGAGGTTTGATTTTGAAGTGGGAAGGTCGTAAGGAAGCGTTTCACCTATCCCGAGTGAAGAAAAATAATCGGCAAGCTTGTCATAGCCCATAGTAAGCCCCAGCCATGCGAAGTAGATATTGTCGGAATGCACCATGGCGTCGTAGAGCGTTTCCGGGGCGGCGACGTATTCGTTTCTCGTTATGGGAAGCCAATGCCAATTTTCCGGCGTCCACTTATTGTTAGAAACGGCGTATGGGAAAACCGTTTGAGAATTTGCTATATTTTCGTTAAAAGCGGCGACGGCGGTA
>CAKSBK010000332.1 GCA_934438035.1 uncultured Christensenellaceae bacterium | reverse complement strand
CGCCGGACGGCACGTCTCCTCTCGCAAAGCACGAGGGATTTGTTAACACGGTCTGCCCCAAGTGCGGAAAGCCCGCAAGAAGAGACGTTGAAACAATGGATACCTTCGTCTGCTCGAGCTGGTATTTCCTGCGCTATCCCGATAACAAGAACGACAAGCAGGCGTGGGACCCGGAAAAGATAAACAAGCTTCTCCCCGTAGATATATACGTCGGCGGCGCGGAGCATGCGTGCATGCATCTTCTTTACGCCCGCTTCTTTACAATGGCGTTTCACGATATGGGCTACGTTAACTTTGACGAGCCCTTTAAGAGGCTTGTTCACCAGGGAACCATTTTGGGCCCCGACGGCGAGAAGATGAGCAAATCCAAGGGCAACGTAATTTCCCCCGACGATTTTGTTTCAAAATACGGCTCGGATGTTTTCAGAATGTATCTCGGCTTCGGCTTTGATTACGTTACGGGCGGACCCTGGAGCGACGACGGAATTAAGAGCATCGCAAAATATCTTGACAGAGTTGAAAGACTCTGCGAAAGAGTCTGCGCACTTTCTGGCGGAAAGGATATGGGCGAGGCGGAAAAGAAGCTTAACTTCGTATTACACAACACCATTAAATCCGTAAGCGCAGATATTGAGGCGTTCTCGTTTAACACGGCGATTGCAAGGTTTATGGAGCTTACAAACGCAATGTATAAGTATATTGACGCAGGAAATGTAAACGCTTCTTTTGCAAAAGAGACCTGTAAGACGCTTCTTAAGCTTATGGCGCCCTTTGCGCCTCACTTTACGGAGGAGCTTTGGGAAAAGATGGGCGGAAGCTATTCCATATTTAACGAGAGCTACCCCGTGTTTGACGAAAATGCGCTCGTCCGTGACGAGATAGAGTATCCCTTGCAGGTTAACGGCAGGTTAAAGCTTAAGTTCACCGTTCCCGCAGACACTTCTAAAGAGGACATAGAAAAAATAGTCCGCACGCAGTATGCGGAGGCTTTTGAGGGAAAACAAATCGTTAAAATAATAGTCGTCCCCGGAAGAATAGTTAACTGCGTAGTAAAATAATATGCCTTTTTATTCGGCGCTCGGCTTTTGCCGGGCGCTTTTTTAATAAGGTGTACACTTTTGATGAAATTTGTAGTATAATAACTATAATTGTGTTTTTATGCACTTATATTAATTATTTTTTATTTTAAGGCGGTATAATTATGTTAACGGTAAAAGAGGTTAAAACGAGGCGGGATAAAAAGCGCTTCATTCAATTCCAAAACGACCTTTATAAGGATTGCCCGTATTACGTTCCCACAATGATGATGGACGAGATGGCAAACCTTAACCCCAAAAAGAACCCCGCATTTGACTTTTGCGAGAGCAGACAGTGGCTCGTCTATAAGGACGGGGAGATTGTGGGAAGAGTTGCGGCTATAGTCTCCCACGCCGCAAACGACATCTGGGGAGAAAACAGAATACGTTTCTCGAGGATAGATTTTATCGAGGATTACGAGGTTTTTTGCCTGCTTATAAAGCAGGTGGAGGACTGGGGAAAGCAGCTTAATTTAACCGAGATAATAGGCCCCATGGGCTTTTGCGATTTTGATAAGGAGGGAATGCTCGTAAGCGGCTTTGACCGAGTGAGCATGTTCATCACCTATTATAACCACCCCTATTATCCCGAATTTTTGCAGCGCTACGGCTTTGAAAAGGAAGTAGACTGGGTGGAAAACAAGGTCTATAT
>CAKSBK010000331.1 GCA_934438035.1 uncultured Christensenellaceae bacterium | reverse complement strand
TCTTACTCGTCTGCTTATAAGTATGGATAATAAGTCCGTTCCCCCGGTGCTGCCCCCGAAATATATATTTATTCCCAGCCCTGCGCCCATCGCAGCCCCGCCGTAAACGGCAGAAGCGAGAGAATCCTCCAAAACCGCCTTTTGCGGAAGCGCGTCCGTTAAAACGCTCAGCAAAACCATGGCGAATAAAGACTTAAGGCAAAAGCTCTTTCCCAGCCTTTTAAAAGCAAAATAAAACGTGGGAATGTTAAGAATAAACACTCCCGCGCCCACGGGAATATTAAACACGTAATAAAAAACGGACGCAAGCCCCGTATACCCTCCCATGCTTAATTTATGCGGCACCAAAAAGGCGTTAAGCGCAAAAACGCATAAAAGCGTTCCCAGCGCAATAAACGCATATGAAATAAGCTTGCTTCTTTTCAACTTTTCCATCATTTTCTCCTTTTTTGCTATTATGCTCAGCATGTTGAAAAAAATCCTTTAAAGAGCTAAAATAAATTATCAATAAAACGGGAACTTATTTAAGCTAAACTACGTCTAATAATCAAAATACGGCAGGTGAAATTATGGATTGCAAGCGTTTTTCCGAGCTTTCGGATAAATATATCGACGGCGAGCTTTCCGAAGCGCAGCTTTTTGAATTTGAAAACCACATGAAGTCATGCGAAAAATGCGCAGGGCTTATTTGCAGTGCAAAAAAAATCAAAGGCAGCTTAGGCGAGCTTTCACGCTGCGAAAAGGACTTTCTTACGCCCGCAAATAAAAAAATAAAGGATATTAAAACGAAGCGCAAAAAACGCATAATTGAACTTTCCTCTCTTGCGGCAGCTCTTTTAGTAGCCTTTGCGCTATGCTTTAAATTTATACCGTCAATTACGGACATAGGAGGCGCAAACGAAGCCGCCCCCGCGGATATTCCCGAAAACGAACTTGTTTTCAGCGAAAGCGGTTGCTCCTCCGGCTATACCGATATACCTCTTTGTGAAAAAGACTATGAAGAGCTTCTTTTAAAGCTCAAGGAAAACTATTCCGAGCATATGGTTTATAACGATTCTTCCTCCGTTACCGTTAAAATTTCCGGCAACAACTCCGAGGAGCTTTTAAAGCTTATATTAAGCTACGCGCCTAACGCCGTTTTAAGCGAAGACCATGAAGCGCATATTTTTAAGCAGTAACTTTAAATTTATACCGTCGGTTCTCCGGCGGTTTTTTATTTGTGCAAAAACGCTTGTTGACAAAACGTTAAACCTGTGATAATCTGTACCATATGGAACAGATTAATGCAAAATTACGTACGTCTGATAAAGCAGCCTTAAGCGAATGTGCGCTTTTTAAAGGTATTGAAGATAAAGACCTGCACTCTTTACTTAAAGAAGAGGGAATATGTTTTAAAAAATATTTAAAGGGAGATTTGCTTTTAGACGGAAGCATACGCTCAAAAGAGCTGTTTATAATAGTCCGCGGCACGGCAAGCGTGTATAAACACGTTTCCGCAAAAAAAACCGTGCTTATGAGCAAGCTTAAAAAAAGCGATATTTTCGGAATGGCAACCCTTTTTTCGGAAAACGCCTTTCCGACATCAATCGTTTCCGACGGGGAGCTGTTGGCGCTCGTAATTTCTAAAACCGTCGTTGAACGCTGGTTTTCCTCTAAAAACGAAATAATTAAAAACTATATCGGAATACTGTCCGATAAAATACAGTTTTTAAACCGCAGGATCGAGAGC
>CAKSBK010000330.1 GCA_934438035.1 uncultured Christensenellaceae bacterium | reverse complement strand
GATACGCACGTGAAAGCTCGAAAAGAAGCGAATAGAGAACGGAGGTATAGTCTCCCATAGTCTCCCCCGCTTCGTTAACAACTTCCGAAAGCTTTTCTCTTTCCCTTGAAGCGTCAAGCACGGGCATTGAATTTTCTTTTTTATACTCTGCGATTTTCCCTGCGGTATCCATCCTTTCGCAAAACAGCTTCACGAGCCTTTCGTCTATCTCGTCCATTTTGTTTCTTAAATCTTTAAGTTCCATTTTCATATTCTCAACTTTCAATTATGTCGTAAATTGCCAAAGCCGCCGCCGCTTCGATAACGGGAACCGCTCTTTTAACTATGCATGGGTCGTGTCTTCCTTTAACAACCAAAGGCACGTCCTCTTTTCTTTTAAGACTGACGCTTCTTTGCTCCTTTGATATGGAGGGCGTAGGCTTAACGGCAGCTCTGAAAACAATGGGCATTCCCGAAGTGATTCCGCCTAAAATTCCGCCGTGATTGTTCGTTAACGTTTTAACCTCTCCGTTTTCATATGTAAATGCATCGTTATTTTCGCTTCCCAAAAGCCCCGCTGCGCTAAAACCGTTTCCGAACTCTATTCCTTTAACCGCAGGAACCGCGAAAACGGCTCTCGAAATAATATTTTCAACGCCGTCAAACATCGGGCTTCCGTATCCTGCTTTAACGCCCGTAACCGCGCACTCTATTATTCCTCCCACGGAGTCCCCGGAAAGCCTTGCAGCCTCAACCGCCTTAAATATCTCGTCCGCTTTTTTATCGTCTATTACGGGAACTTCTTTTTTTGAAACGTCTGTGAAAGGTCCCGTTAACAAATATGGCTCGTCAAATATTCCTGCCGCCGCATATATATGAGAAAAAATCTTTATTCCCTTTTTCTCCAATATCTGCTTAACTATTCCCCCCGCAACGCATAACGGAGCGGTAAGTCTGCCTGAAAACTGACCTCCTCCGGCAATATCGTTATATCCCGAAAATTTTACGTAAGCGGTATAGTCCGCATGTGCGGGGCGGGGAACGTCTCTTAAATTGTCATAGTCATAGGAATGTGCATTTGTGTTTTTTATTATTGCGCACACCGGTGCGCCGCAGGTTTTTCCGTTGACTATCCCCGAAACAAATTCCGGCTCGTCCGCTTCCTTTCTTGCCGTTGACAGCTTATCTTTTCCGGGAGCTCTTCTTGCCAAAAACTCTTTAAGCTTTTTTAAGTCGATTTCATATCCCGCCGGCAAGCCGTCTATAGTTACGCCTATAGCCTCGGAATGAGATTGACCGAATATGCTTATCTTTAATTTATCTCCGAATGTGTTGCTCATATATATCTCCTTAAAGCTCCGCCAAGCCTTATAAATTCTTCCCAAAAAGCAGGATAAGATTTTTTAACCGCTCCCGCGTCTAAAACAGTCAATTCTCCTTTTGATATAACGCTTAAAACAGCCGCCGTCATCGCCATTCTGTGATCGTTTCTCGAATCGACCGTTCCTCCCGAAACAGTTTTCTTTCCCGATATTATAAGTCCGTCTTCCGTCATTTTTATATCCGCTCCTACCTCAGTTAACATATCGTAAATCGATTTAAGGCGGTCGGATTCTTTAAGCCTTAAGCGCTGTGCGTTAACAATTATCGTTGTCCCGTCCGCGGCGCACGCCGCCGCGCTTAATACGGGAATAAGGTCGGGTATATCCGAAGCGTCTATTTTAACCCCGCTGAGAGGCGAGCCGTTTACAAT
>CAKSBK010000329.1 GCA_934438035.1 uncultured Christensenellaceae bacterium | reverse complement strand
GCCCTGGAAGTACTCACCGTAGGACAGGCAAGCGGCGCTTCCATAGGTCCTGGTCTTGTCGCAGTATTTTTCAAAGGAAACCCCTTATCAAAGGACTTGAAAACAGAGACACAAACGCTCGCCTCAATAATAAAAAAATAATTCCCGACCGCTTCGGCGGTCTTTTTTTTTGAATAAAAAACAAGTTTTTGCAAACGCTTTATAAAAAGGAGCGTTTTTATGAACGAATATTTTGAAGGCTGGTATATAAAAGAAAAGACAAACAACGGAAATATAATATTAATTCCTTATATTTGCATAAACAAAAAATCGCAAAAGGGCGGGCTGCAGCTTATCTGCGAAAACACGGTTTACAGCTTTGTTTCCGATAACTGCAATTTCGACAGGTTAAACGAAATCCTTTCGATAGATAAAAGCATTTTTACAAAGGACGGATTTATGCTTAATATTTCTAACGATAAACTATGCATAGTCGGCAGTATCTCTTTTTATTCGCCGCAAAAGCTCAAAAACGACATAATGGGACCCTTCCGCTTCATAAAGCATATGGAATGCAGCCACAGCGTATTTCACATGTCTCACAAAGCCGCGGGAAAGCTTACCGTTAACGGAAAAGAATATGCTTTTAACGGTCAAAAAGGTTATTTTGAAGGGAACTGCGGAAAAAGCTTCCCAAAAAAATACGCTTGGGCTCAAGGGCAATGCGAAAACGCCGGCGTTATGCTTGCCGCCGCAGAGATTCCCCTTTTCGGTTCATGCTTTTTCGGCACGATAGCCGCTGTTAAAACTCCGAAAAAAGAATATATTTTTGCTACGTATAACGGCGCAAAGGCCGTATCCGCAAGCGACGAGGAGTTGTCAATCAAAAAAGGAAATTATGTTTTAACCGCAAAACGCCTTTCGGGAGAAAGCGTAGAGCTTCTCTCCCCAAAAAACGGCAATATGACGGAAAGCATTTATGAATACCCATGCTGCACCGTGCGCTTTACGCTTAAGCTTTGCGGAATAGTTATTTTGGAATTTACAGACGACTTTTCGGGCTACGAGTTTTTTTAACTTAGCTTTAAAAGCATATTTTCCGCTTTTTTTGCGGCGAAAGTATCTCCCGCATTTTTAACAATGTCGTTAAGCGTGTCAAAAAGCTCCCCCGTTTTATTTTCCTTCTCCAGCGCATAAGCGTAATACAGCTTGAAAAATACCGAGTTTATGGGATAGTATGTCTTTTCAACCGCGTTCAAAATACTTTTTTCAGCAGCCTCAAAATCTTTTTCAAAATACTTTTCCATAAAAGAAAACATATCGGAATATATTTTGCAGTTTTCTTTCATTGCCGAATCGTTAACGCCCGGAAGCTTTTTTTCATAAAGCTTTATATATCCTAAAACATCATCTTTGTTATTTTCTTCAAAAGCTATTCTCGCAAGATAGGAGATTACGGGAATCTGAAATTCCGCACTTGTTCCCTTTTTGTAATACTCCTTAAAGAGCTTTTCCGCCTCGCTTCTTTTTCCCATATAATAAAGCGCTCTTGCGTCCGTCCCCATGGAAGATTTTCCCTTAAAAAGCTTTATTTTTTTCTCCTTTTCATGCGTAAGATCGTAATATGCGCGTGGAAGACATTTTACATACAAAAGCTCATGTGTACGCTTTGACATCGTTTTTAAAAACAAATAAAAAAGCGCAAATATTCCTATCATTAACGGAACCGAAGCGTACGCCGGAAGGCCCCAAAAAA
>CAKSBK010000328.1 GCA_934438035.1 uncultured Christensenellaceae bacterium | reverse complement strand
GATACACCAACGCTGCGGAAGTGTTGAATATCCCTTTGCGGCGCTGGAACTGCCTTCGGTATTAAACAAGTATGGCGGAAAGAACAAAGAGGAGATAAAAGAAATATTGGGCGAAGCTTTTCATAAGTTCAATTCCGTCAGAAAACACAGCCTGAAATTATATGACGGCGTTGAAGAAACGCTGAAACAATTGTCTGATGACGGAATTATAATAATAGGGTATACCGAATCTGCCCAGGAAAACGGTTTTTATAGGTTAAAAAAACTGGGTATTTCTCAGTATTTTAAACATATTTACGTTTCCGAAAGCCAATATCAAAACGACATTGCGGCAAATGAGAAGATAATAAAGGTAAAAACCAAGAAGCCCGACAAAGATGTTTTGCTGGAAATTTGCAAGCGTGAAGATTGCAGTCTGGAAGATGCGGTATATGTCGGCGACAGTATGACCAAGGATATTTATATGGCAGGATTGGCAGGCATAACTTCGGTGTGGGTTAACTATCCTAAAGAAAAGAATAATTATTATGATTTGCTTGTTGCCATCACAAGCTGGACCAATGAAGATTTTAACAGGGAAAAGCTTATTAAACAGGAGTTTGAAAAAAGTAAGATGAAGCCGGATTATACGATACATAATTTTAAAGAATTGCTTAAAATATTTAAATGACAAAAACCGTAATTGCGGTGCTGCGGATAATAAACAGAGCAACTGAATTTAAGATCTATTTTAACGGTGTGATAACACGGGTTATAAAAAGGTTTTTGTCCTTATGCTGCGGAGGACCTTCAAGAAAAACGTATCGGCACACGCCAGACAGACTAAGCTTTTTTTCGCTTGCGTATGATATAAGCTTTTCAAGGGCGGAGAAGATGTTTTCGTATGCACCGTGATGATATGTGCTTATTGCCTGAAATGCCGGGAGGCGGACAACGTTTTTTCCGCTGCTCTGCGGCGGAACAATAACGCAGAAGGCTGTCTTTTCGGGTGAAGATATGGGATGCTCGATAAAATACATTTGCTTATCTGTATATGTACCGTATTTCTGCATTGCCTCAAGAGCGGTTTTTCTCAAAAGGTCGGTTTTTTCGGCAATGCTTTTTGCGGTGTATGTGCGCATATAAACGGTTTGGCTTTCAACCGTAATCAGCTTTATGACGTCGTTTTGACCCGTTGCACGCTCATAAAGCTTTTCGATATTCATATTGATTGCGTCACGCATATCCTCAAGACGGTGTATAAGCGGCATTAAATCAATATCGCCGCCAAGATATCTGCGTATTTCGTCAAGTGACAGTCCGAGACTTTGAAGATTGCGCACGGTATATACTTTTGCCAGCGTATCCATTGTGTAATAACGGTTGCCGTTTTCGCCGTTTTTTTCATCATAGGTTATAAGACCTTTATCCTCATAATTTAATATAATCCGCCTTGTAATGCCTGCCGCTTTTGCAATTTCGCCTATCGAAAATAAATTTTTATCATTTCTCATAATTTTCTCCCAAAAACACTTGCATCGTACATTGATGTACGGTATATAATATATAATAACATAATATTTTTACAAATTCAAGGGGGAATTATTGTGCTGAAGAAAATTTTAACGGCAGTCATTTGCGCATTTATGCTGCTTTGTACTGTTGCGTTTGCAGCCGAACTAAAAGCGGGCGATACCGCTTATGTTGTATACGGCGGCACTGTAATGGTTACCAAAAACCCCACTTATTCAGGAGGTATAAGTG
>CAKSBK010000327.1 GCA_934438035.1 uncultured Christensenellaceae bacterium | reverse complement strand
AACGGGAACCTTTAAAAACGGTAAGCTTATATCTTATGCCGCAGTTTATGAAACCGAAAATAAATTATATGTGCCCGAATGCATATATGAAGCCTCTCCAAATGATATAATCACTCTTTTAAGGAGCGCGGGAAAGCCTGCGGAAATAAAGCTTCCGGGAAGCTCCCCGTCTGTCAGCGGAGATATTTTAAACGCAGAAAAGTTTTTAGCTCGCTTTAACCTTCCCTTTTCGTTCGAAATTTCGGGCAGCCTTTTAGACGAAAACAACGGCATATTTTCGCTTGACAAAGCTCCTCACGCCCCTTGCCTTAAGGCAAAAAGCGCAGATATACTAAAACTCGTTTGCAATTCCGACAAAAACGGTATATTATTTAATAGTGAAAAAGCAAAAAAAGCGGTTTTATCCGCATTTAAAAACAACAATTGCTTTACAGTTGAGGAATATTGATATATGGAATTTAAAAGAATAGGAAAAGAAGACAGACCCGTAATACAAAAATATTTGACTCCCCTCAAAATAGAAAATGCGGATTATTGCTTTACCACTCTGTATTTATGGGGGCGTCACGGAAAAATACGTTACGCCGAAGAAGACGGAGCGCTATACCTTCTCTATCATTTTCCGGAGCAGGAGCCGTTTTTCTCCTGCCCCGTTCCCATCGATTTTTCTTCCCCGTACGCTCCTTTAGTGAAAAAAGCCTTTTCATATTTGAAAGAATTAGGCGTTAAACGTCCGAGCATTCACACCGTTACTCCCCCTTTTGCGGAGAGAATAAAAGAAGAATGCCCTGAGCTTATTTTTTCAAGAACGCGTTACGCCGACGACTATATTTACGATAAGGAAAGCCTTTTAACCCTAAAGGGAAATAAGCTTCACGCCAAGCGCAACCATATAAATCGCTTTTTGCAGGAATATGACGGCAGATGGGAATACGTTCCCATTAACTCCTCTATGCTTAACGAATGCATGAGCCTGTATGACGAATGGCAGGAGCATAAGGATTTAGACGAGCTTGAAGAGCTTTATGAGTTCGACGAAAAGCTAACGGTTGAGCTTGCAATAAAGCGCATGGATGAATTTTGCCTTAAGGGCGGCGCAATATTAATAGACGGCGTTTTAAGCGCCTTTACTATTGGAGAAAAGGTTACGGACGATATGATGACCGTTCATATTGAAAAGGCTAACACGGAAATAAACGGCCTTTACCCGCTTATTAACAGAGAATTTGTCGCTCACGAATGCGGCTTTGCAAAATATATAAACCGCGAGGACGACATGGGAAAAGAAGGGTTAAGAAAAGCCAAGCTTTCATATTACCCCGTAAGAATGATAGAAAAATATAAAGTTACCGAAGCCGAATAAATATCCGCTTCTATCTCGGTTTTTCATCCTCGGGCATACGGCTGCGTACGCACGAGTTAAAACGCCTATAGCATGCATTTATTGCCTGCTCCGCTTAAAAGCGTTCCGGAGTAACAGCGCTGAGCTGTTTACGAAATTATACTGTTTATTTCTTTTAACCTGCCGCTAATGTTTTTTATACCGGCAGGCTTCTTACTTTAATAATCTCAGACATGCAAAAAGACCCCGAATATTCGGGGTCTTCCTAAAAATGAAGAAAATGAAGAAATTTATATGAAAACAATCTATGATTGTTTTTCATCAAAGCCGTTTTCAGCTCTCTTTAATAAGCTTGCTTCTTAACTTCCAAGTGGGGCGGATAGCCTCGTAGGTCTCCTTGTAAAGCTCG
>CAKSBK010000326.1 GCA_934438035.1 uncultured Christensenellaceae bacterium | reverse complement strand
CTCATATAGACTGCGACGTTACCGATGAAAAAAGCGTAGCTCAAGCGTTTTTACAGATAGAAAAAGCGGGCGGAGCGGATATTTTAATAAACAACGCCGGCTTCGGAATTTCCGGCGCGGCTGAATATACCGAGCTTTCTTCGGCAAAGGCACAGTTTGACGTCAACTTTTTCGGCGCCCTTTTATGCGCAAAGGCAGCTCTTCCTCTTTTAAGAAAAAGCCGAGGAAGAATAGTATTTATAAGCTCCGCCGCGGCAATATTTTCCATACCTTTTCAGGCGTTTTACTCTGCCTCAAAATCCGCCGTCAATTCTCTTGCCTTTGCCATGCGAAACGAGCTTAAAAAGAGCGGCGTTTCCGTAACGGCGCTCATGCCGGGAGACGTTAAAACGGGCTTTACCTCCGCAAGGCAAATTTCAAACGCAGGGAGCGAAGAATATGGCGGAAGAATGGAAAAAGCTTTAAAGACAATGGAAAACGACGAACAAAACGGCATGAGCCCGGAATATATCGCCAAAAAGATATTTTACTATTCCGTTAAACGACGCGTCGGCGCAAAATACACTATCGGCGCAAAATACCGCCTTTTTTGCGCAGTGAACAAGGTTTTGCCTTTCCCTTTGGTAAATATGCTGATAGGCAAAATTTACGGAGGTTAAAACAAAAACGGGGGAGCTAACGCTCCCTTTTTTATTTTGCCGTTCTTTTAACGGGTCTTATATATTTCCAGAATCTGTCGCATTCATGGTAAAAATAAAACACTCTTTCTTCCGTAACGTCAAGCTCAAAGCCGCTGTCTTTATAGTCAAAATCTCTCATGGCGCGCTCCATTTTCGCTTCAACCTGCGCATTTTGAGTTTCAAAATCAAACGGTCCGTGTTCAAAAACTATATAATCTCCGCAAGAAACGTCCATTATTTGCATTTGTTCAGGTATTTTCCCCGAATAATCCTCCGGCAGGCGCACCCCGTATGCCTCCGCAAGAGGAATGCCCCAGCTGCACAGCCTCCCCTCGGGAGCGTTAATAAACGCCATTATCTGCCCGTCGGTCTCGCTCGGTACGTCAAGTATTCCGGGAATGCTTTTTAAAAGTCCGCATACGGTTTTGAAGTCCTGCCCCAAAATAAGGCTCTGTTTCTGCCAAAAATCCCAATAGCCTATACTTTCATAATTTCTTATATGCAGAAATTTATGCGCCGGTATAGTGACAAAATATGCTTTAACGTCGTTACCCTCCTTTAAATCGTCTGCTTCCAGCAAATAGCAGTCAAAGGGTCTTATTACCGTCTGCAAAACTATCGGTCTTGCGTTTTTTCTGTACTCGCTCGGCGTTGCTCCGTAAGCTTCCTTAAAAGCGCGCGTAAACGCTTCGTTAGAGGAAAATCCGTATTTAAGCGCAATTTCAAGAATGCCCTTTTCGCCGTCTCTTATTTGCTTAAGTGCGAACGAAAGTCTCCTTAAGCGCAGATAATCCCTAAGCTGCATGCCGGAAATCTCTCTAAACTTTCTCGATACATAGTATTCGGAATATCCGAGACGCTTTGAAAGCGCGGATAAGGTAAGCGCCTCGTCGTCTCCGTTTTTTATACAGCTATCAATCTCGTAAATTATATCCTCAATATTCTTCTGCCAAATACGCATAGTTTTCACCTCGCCCCGTTTATTAATATAATTATATACTTTCGGCTTAAGCTCCGCTTGATTTTTATTGCGCAAAAACAAAAAACGGACGGTCTTTGCCGTCCGCATAAT
>CAKSBK010000325.1 GCA_934438035.1 uncultured Christensenellaceae bacterium | reverse complement strand
TAAAAAGAGCTATTTTATGGATTATTCTTCTGTTGTAAACGGCAAAGAAAACTGGCGCAGACTGACCGTTATTCTTGTTGATTATAATGACGAGGGAAAACCTAAGCATGTCCTTATAGTTTTGCAGGACACCACGGAACAGAAAAATAAAGAGATGCAGTATCAGAGGCAGATAATCGACGCGGCTAATGAAGCGGAACATGCAAACGCTGCTAAAACGGAGTTCTTACGGAGAATGAGTCATGATATAAGAACGCCGATAAACGGAATTTTGGGAATGCTTAACATTGCGGAGCACTATTCGCATGATTTTGAAAAGCAGAGCGAATGCTTTGAGAAAATCAGAAACACTTCAAACCACTTGCTTGCGCTCATAAATGACGTGCTTGACATGAGCGCTATGGAATCCGGCGCGATAACGCTGGAAAAAACGTCGTTTGACCTTTTGAAGCTTATTAAAGAGGTTAGCTCGGTAATAGACGCTCAAGCGCAGGAGAGAGGAATTGAGCTTAATACAAATGTCAATATAACTTATAACAGAGTTATAGGCAGTGCGCTTCATCTGCGGCAAATATTGATTAATATTGCGGGAAACGCAGTTAAATACAACAAGCTTAACGGTTTTATAGAGCTTAATTACAGCCAAACACAAAAAAATTCGCAGGAATGCGAGCTTGTTTTTGAATGTAAAGATACGGGAATAGGAATGAGCGAGGAATTCCAAACTCATATGTTTGAACCGTTTACTCAGGAGGGAGGAGACGATTCAAGAACAACGTTTATGGGAACGGGATTAGGTCTTTCCATAGTTGAAAAGCTTGTTGAAAAAATGGACGGAAAAATAGAGGTTAAAAGCGTTAAAGGAGAGGGTACGGAATTTAAGATTACGCTGCCTCTTACAATTGATCAAAGCAGGGAAGAAAATAAAGCTAAGGATAACGACATTAAGGATCTTTCTTTAAAAGGAATAAATGTTCTTCTTGTTGAAGATAACGAAATCAACATGGAGATTGCGGAGTTTATACTTAAAAACGAGGGGGCTAACGTAACGAAAGCGTCAAACGGAAAAGAGGCTGTAAAAATTTTCGAAGATTCTCCTGCTTATTCGTTTGACGTGATATTAATGGATGTAATGATGCCGGTTATGGACGGAATTACTGCGGCGAAAAAAATAAGAAAGTTAAATAGGGAAGACGCAAGAATGGTTATAATAATAGCCATGACTGCAAATGCGTTTTCGGATGATGTGGAAAGAACGCTTTCGGCGGGAATGGACGAGCATTTGTCAAAACCGGTTGACGCAAATTCGATTTCTCAAACTATTTTAAAATGTCTAAAAAGGAGGTTTGAATGACGGAACTTAAGAAAATTGCGGTTCTTCACGGAGATTTTACGACAAAATTCGGACTTCCGAGGCAGAGCGGGCTTGATGAAAATATAATATCTTATATAGTTTTTGAAGAAGAATACAGAGACGCGAACGCCTTAAGAGGGATAGACGAGTACTCTTATCTTTGGCTTATATGGGGCTTTAGCGAAGTTAAATGCGAAAAATGGTCGCCCACGGTTAAACCTCCGAGGTTGGGAGGAAACAAAAGAATGGGAGTTTTTGCAACCCGCTCTCCCAACAGACCAAACCCCATAGGACTTTCCTCAGTAAAACTTTTGGGGATAGAAAAAAGCGCAGAATACGGTAATATGCTTAAGGTTTTAGGGGCGGACCTTATGGACGGAACGCCTATTTACGATATAAAGC
>CAKSBK010000324.1 GCA_934438035.1 uncultured Christensenellaceae bacterium | reverse complement strand
CTTCGGAGGCGCGACGCTTGCGGTGTTGTGGCAAGGAGTGTCAAAAACGTTTAATATCAGCATGGGAACAGCTTCTTTTGCCGTAGCTGCGGTTATGATTTTGTTTGTGCTGATTTATGACAGAAAACAAATTCATATAGGAACGGTGATATACCAAATTGTTTACAGCGTATGCGTGGATTTGTTTGCGAGCTGTCACGTATACAGCGAAAACGAATGGGTAAACCTTTTGATTATGCTGGCGGGCGTCGTTTTATTTGCGGCGGGGACGGGGCTGTATGCTTCGGCGTCTCTCGGAAGAGGCTCGTATGAGGCGGTTACCTTTGCTATTGCGGAGAAAAACAATTGGCAGGTGAAGATTGTCCGCATGGCGGCGGATGCCTTTGTCGTTATAATAGGCGTGCTTCTCGGAGGAAGTTTCGGGGTGTGTACGATCGTCACGGTTATCGTTTCGGGACCCGTAATACAGTTCGTTAACGAAAAATCAAAGCGGCTTTTCAAGCTTTAAAAAGCCGATATATAAAAATAAAGGTAAAAAAAGACCGCCGCCGGCGGTTTTTTGTATACCGAAAACCACGCGATAGGAAGAAAAAAATCTCTTGATAAAGTATACGGCGGAAGAAGACAAAGATGATAAAGAAAATATACCGACGACTTTTTGACGCGCCCGTGCGCAGCCGCTAAAGTAAGGGCTGTGACGGAAAATAATATGCACCCCAAAATTGTCTGACTTTTTGGGGTGCATATCAACAGCGGTTTTTTATTAAGCCTGAGCCTCTAATTTTTTAATGCTCGTTTCAAGTCTTCTTAAGGTTTCGTCCTTTCCTAAAAGGCAGGCGATTTCGTTTGCTCCGCCCGGGGTTACGGCAACGCCCGAAAGCGCGACTCTTACGGTAAAGAGCATCTGACCGTTTTTAATCCCCATTTTTTCCGCAAGGGGAACAAGGACGTCATGCACGCCCGAAACGGAGTAATCGGAAAGCTCCTTTAAGGCGGAGTAAGCTTCTTTTAATATGGGAAGCGCCGTTTCGGGAGAGGTTTTCATCTTTTTGTGGTTGTAAAGAGAAAGGTCATAATCCGGCATTTCTCTTAAAAAGCTAACCTTTTCGGGGATCTGCGCCAGCGTTTCCAGACGGGGCTGAATTAAAGAGCATATTAGCGAATAATCGCAGCAGCCGTCTAAAGCTTCGTCAAGATAGGGCGTGGAGCGGCGCAAAAACTCCTCAGGGGAAAGCGCTCTTATATATTCCGCATTCATCCACGTGAGCTTGTCAATGTCAAAAATAGAGGGGGATTTTGAAATTCCCTTTAAATCAAACGCCTGCGCAAGCTCGTCAAGCGTAAAAATCTCCTTGTTTTCCGAGGGAGACCAGCCTAAAAGCGCAATGTAGTTTAAAATAGCCTCTTTTAAATAGCCTTTTTTTATAAAGTCCTCGTAAGAAGCGTCTCCGTAGCGCTTTGAAAGCTTCCTCTTTGCGTCCTTCATTACGGGAGGAAGGTGGATATAAGTCGGGCGCTGCCAGCCTAAGGCGTCGTAAAGCAGATTGTATTTAGGCGTGGAGGAGAGGTACTCTATTCCCCTTATTACATGGGTTATTCCCATGAGGTGGTCGTCAATTACGTTTGCGAGGTTGTAAGTCGGCCAGCCGTCGCTTTTTAATAAGATGTTATCCTCGAGCTCGCTTAAGGGAACGGTTATTTTGCCGTATACGAGGTCTTCGTATTCCGTCTCGCCCTCGGTGGGTATGTTCTGACGGATTACGTAAGGC
>CAKSBK010000323.1 GCA_934438035.1 uncultured Christensenellaceae bacterium | reverse complement strand
ACCCCGAGGCGGATATTTCGGCGCTTTTTGAATACAAGATAAAAAACGCTCTTGCCGCCGTCAGCATAAAAAAGCCCTGCGTTCTTAACGAAAACGGGCGCTTTAAGGTTGCGCTTATAGATTACGGCGCAAAAAGAAACATCGCTCGCGAGCTTATAAAAAGAGGCTGCGCCGTAACGCAGCTTCCGCACGACGCAACGGCAAAAGAAATATTATCCGGAAATTTCTCCGGAGTTATGCTTTCAAACGGTCCCGGAGACCCGGCGGAAAACGTATTTCAGATAGGCGAAATAGAAAAGCTTTTAGGGAAGCTGCCTATTTTCGGAATATGCCTCGGTCATCAGCTTCTGGCTTTAGCCTCCGGCGCAAAAACGCAGAAGCTAAAATACGGCCACAGAGGCGTTAATCAGCCCGTTAAAGAGGTTTTCGGAACAAGGACGTTTATAACGAGCCAAAACCACGGCTACGCCGTAGAAAAGGACAGCCTTAAAAGCGGAGTTATAAGCTATATAAACGCAAACGACGGCACCTGCGAGGGAATAGACTACCCCGAAAAAAAGGCGTTTTCCGTTCAATTTCACCCGGAGGCATGCTCAGGACCAAAGGATACCTCTTTTCTTTTCGACAGATTTATAAAATTAATGGAGGAAAATTAAAATGCCTCTTGATAAAAGCATAAAAAAAGTAATGGTTATAGGCTCGGGCCCGATAGTAATAGGTCAAGCGGCGGAGTTTGATTACGCCGGCGCGCAGGCGTGCCGCGTTTTAAAGGAGGAGGGGATAAACGTAGTCCTCGTAAACTCCAACCCCGCAACCATAATGACCGATAAGGCGCTTGCCGACGAAATATATTTGGAGCCCCTAACGGCAAAGACAGTAAAAAGGATAATTCTTAAGGAAAAGCCGGACAGCCTTTTGGCGGGCTTAGGCGGGCAGACCGGGCTTACAATAGCCATGCAGCTAAATAAAGAAGGCTTTTTAAAAAAGCACGGCGTAAGGCTTATAGGCACGAACGCCGACGCCATAGACAAGGCGGAAGACAGAGAGCTTTTTAAAAAAACCATGGAGCAGATAGGCGAGCCTACAATTCCCTCCGACATCGCCGTTACCGTTGAGGGGGCGCTTTTCGTTGCAAAAAAGATAGGCTACCCCGTAATAGTCCGCCCCGCTTTTACTTTAGGCGGCGCAGGCGGCGGCGTGGCAAATAATGAAGAGGAATTGCGCCTTGTTTCAAAAACAGGGCTTGACGCCTCCCCCATAACTCAAATACTCGTTGAGCGCTATATTTACGGCTGGAAGGAAATAGAGTTTGAAGTTATGAGAGACGGCGCAAACAACGCAATCGCCGTATGCTCAATGGAAAACTTCGACCCCGTAGGCGTGCATACGGGAGATTCTATAGTAATCGCCCCCGCGGTAACGCTTTCAGATAAAGAATATCAAATGCTCAGGAGCGCCTCTTTAAACATAATCTCCGCTCTCGGAATAGAGGGCGGCTGCAACTGCCAGTTTGCGCTCAACCCCGAAAGCTTTCAATATTCCGTAATTGAGGTTAACCCCAGAGTTTCCCGTTCCTCCGCTTTAGCTTCAAAGGCAACGGGATACCCCATAGCTAAAATCACAACCAAAATAGCCCTCGGCTACACATTGGACGAGATTAAAAACGACATTACGGAAAAAACCTGCGCCTGCTTTGAGCCTACTCTCGATTATGTCGTAATAAAGTTCCCTAAATGGCCGTTTGAAAAATTCGCCGGCTCTTCAAGAAAGCTCGGCACTCAGATGAAAGC
>CAKSBK010000322.1 GCA_934438035.1 uncultured Christensenellaceae bacterium | reverse complement strand
TATTATATTTTTTTAAGAAAAGAAAAATCAATACGGCGCAGAGTATAAAGAGAAAGGCGCTTTCAAAAAGCTGAACGGGGAAAACGGACGATAAGCCGGACGCTCCTCCGTAAGGAAATTTCACGCCGAGAAAAGATGAAGTCTCTTTTCCGTAACAGCAGCCCGCAAAAAAACAGCCTATTCTGCCAAACGCCTGACCGAGGCACACGGATGGGGCGGCGGCGTCAAAAAAAGAAAATGCCGGTATGTTGTTGTTTTTGCAGTAAATACGACAAAAGAGCATTGCGAAAATAAGTCCGCCGTAAAAAACGAAGCCTCCCTTTGTTAGAGCCTCCGTAAAATTGCCGGAGGATATAAAATAATCCGCTTCGACTATGATATAGAGAAGCTTTGAGCCTAAAAAGCCGCAAAGTACGCTCAATAAAAAAAGTATATTTGCATGAAAAAGGCAAATTTCCCGTCGCTTTTTTATTAATAAGATAAAGAGTATATAGGAAAAAACGCAGCCTAAAAGCGCTAAAAGAGAATATGACGGTATTTTTAGGGAAAATACGGTTAAATACGGACGCATTTGAAATCTCCTTTCTTTTTAAATTATAGCATACGGACATAAAAAGTAAAAACAGTTGACAAATGTATAATTAATTTGGAAAAAACAATGTGATAGTGTAAAATTATATTTAATGAATATTTGGAGGATATGTTTATGAAAGTAAGAACAGCTGTTTTGCAGGACGAGCAGGATATTATAAATATAATTGCCGGTGCGGTTAAAAGAATGGGCGAGCAGGGCTTAGACCAGTGGCAAAAGGGTTATCCTTCAAAGGAAATTATAGACGAAGATATTGAAAAGAAGCAAGGTTATGTCGCCGTTTTGGAAGATAAAACGGTAGGGTATATGAGCCTTATGTTTACAGACCTTGAATGCTACGAGAAAATTGACGGAAGCTGGGCGGATAACGGCTTTTATTGTTCCGTTCACAGGCTGTGCGTAGACGGTGAGAATTTAAAAGCGGGAATTGCAAGCGCAATGCTTGCGGCTGCGGAGCTTATAGCAAAGGAACAGGGGTATTTAAACGTGAGAATAGATACGCATAAAGATAACGCCGCAATGAGAAGCGTCGTTGAGAAAAACGGGTACGTTCACTGCGGAACAATTAAACTTATAGGCGGCGAAGAAGACGGGGAAAAAAGAGAAGCGTACGAAAAAATTCTAAAATAAAACCGTACACTCATAATCGAGCCCGGTGACTTGAAACGGTAATGAGAAAACCTTGCTCGGCACAGGAAGACCTGCGGCACACACAAAAATCCATTTAATGCTGCTTCCGTCAGGACCTGACATGATTCACGGCATTGCGTTGCACAGGACCCATGCTTCAACACAGGGCTTTAAAAGACCGTTAAAAGTATGTGACCCTCAATATGAGAATTCAGCCCCGCTATAGCATGCGGGCGACAGGGCGCCGCTAACGCCCCGCTTAGTACGGTAACTATGATTATACTACAGAGGTTAATAAAACGCAAGCAAAAACGTCGCGTCGCCTTAAAGGCTTTTTGGCGGCGTTTTATTGTGATTTAAGCCGCTTTGTGATAAAATAAAATGTATTATAATTTTTAAGGAGCTTACGCTTTGTTTTTAAAACGAATTGAAATAAACGGCTTTAAATCATTTGCAAACAAAACTCAGATTTTGCTTAATAACAGAATAACGGGAATAGTCGGTCCTAACGGAAGCGGCAAAAGCAATATTGCAGACGCAATAAGGTGGGTTTTGGGCGAACAGTCGAGTAAAAACCTCAGGGGGACGAAG
>CAKSBK010000321.1 GCA_934438035.1 uncultured Christensenellaceae bacterium | reverse complement strand
CAATTTTCAAAAAAGAAAATCACGGCTTGGTTTTACGGACTGCCCCTCCTCTTCCGAAAAAAGTCTCGTCTTCGCTCTCATAAAAATAACTATCGCTGTCGCTCGGTTATTTTTACTTCGCTCGACTACCAACTTTTTTCGGTAAAGCGTTCCTCCCGTCGGTCGGAACGCAAAAGCTCGAAACTTTTGCTTGCAAAAAAATAAAAGCTTTGGGCTTCTTTTTTTAAATTGCTCGGGGAAATTTATTGTGCCGGCAAATAAGATGCGTTTAAGTGTGTTTTTGTTTTTTAAGTAATATGGTATAATAACAAAAAAGAGGTGACTAAGATGAAAATAACGAAAATGCACGGTTTAGGCAATGATTTTATAATAGCGGACAACAGAAACGGAGAGATTAAAAATCCAAACGAGACGGCAAAAAAGCTCTGCGAGCGCAGGCTCTCCGTGGGAGCGGACGGGCTTATCACCGTTGAAAATTCCTCTAAAGCCGATATAATGATGAGAATATATAACGCAGACGGAAGCGAGGCGGAGATGTGCGGAAACGGAATCCGCTGCTTTTCAATGTATGTTTACGATAAAAACATAGTAAAAAAGAAAAGCTTTACGGTAGAAACCCTGGCGGGAATTATGAAGCCCGTTCTTGTTTTAAAAGAGGGAAAGGTTGAGGGAATTACGGTAGATATGGGTGAGCCCTGCTTTTCTGCGAAAGACATTCCCGTAAACGCAGAAAACCCGCTTACGCATGAAATAAGCGTTATGGGTAAAAAAATTACGGCACATACCTGCCTTATGGGCGTGCCGCATACGGTGATAATAGTTGACGGAAAAAACGTTACGGACGAGGATTTTTCCGCATTGGGACCGCAGATAGAGAAAAACGAAGCGTATCCCAAAAAGGTGAACGTGAACTTTGTAAAGATAATTGACAAAAACACGGTTTCGGTAAGGACATGGGAGAGGGGCGCCGGTCCTACGCTTGCCTGCGGAACGGGTTCCTGCGCAACGGTTGTGCTGTTAAATAAGCTTAATCTTGTTGAGCCTAAATGCGAGGTTAAGCTATACGCCGGCTCGCTAAATATAGAATATAAAGACAGGGTATATATGACGGGTCCCGCGCAATACGTCTTTACGGGGCAGTGCGATGAAGCTTGAGCTTCCGGGAGAGCTTTACGAGCTTGCGAGAAGGGTGAAAGGCTGCGGAGCAGCGCTTTATGTAGTTGGCGGCGCAGTCAGAAATGCGCTTTTGGGGTACGATTATTCCGATATTGACATCTGCTCTGAGCTGCTGCCGGAAAAAATAGAAGAGCTTTGCGGCGGGCTTGAAATTAAATGCAGTACGGTTAATAAATGGCTGGGAACGGTTAAGCTCGGAATAGAGAGCAGCGAGGTCGAATACACCGCCTTCAGAAAAGAGAGCTATCCGAAAGACGGAAGCCACGAGCCCATAGAGGTTAAAACAGGGGTCGATATTAAAGAAGACGCCTTCAGAAGAGATTTTTCCGTAAACGCACTTTATTACGACATTTTATCGGGAGAGATTTCCGACCCGACGTCAAAGGGCTTAGCCGACCTTAAAAGAAAAACGCTATCTACGACGACGGAAAATCCCGAGGATATAATTGAAGACGACGCATTGAGAATGCTGCGCTTTTGCCGCTTTTGCGCTGAGCTGGGTTTTTTTGCGGACAAGAAAACAGCGGACGCAATAAGAAAAAACGCCGACAAGATTTTTCATATATCCGAAGAGAGAATATATTCGGAGCTGTGTAAAATTCTGCTTTCGGACGAAAAATATTCTGCGCCCAAGGCCGGAGT
>CAKSBK010000320.1 GCA_934438035.1 uncultured Christensenellaceae bacterium | reverse complement strand
GATAACGCGTTTCTGCAAGGAAAACGGTATAATCGTGCGCTTTGAAGAGCTAAAGGCAACCGTAAGAAGAGCGGAGGAGAAAAGCGCAAACAAAGCACGTTTCTTCTTATCTATCTGCTCAAAATCTCCGATAAGCGTGCATTTAAAGGAATATGCGGCAAACAGAAAGGACTTTGTTGAAAAAATAAAAAACAGAAAGAAAAAGGACGGGGGAAAAACGGCGCAATAAAAATGCGAGTAAATTAAAACGGCGGCTATTATAAACCGCCGTTTTAATTTTAGTCGTTAACCTCGAATTTTAAGAACCATTCATATGTGCCCTTTGCGGGAAGAACGGAGAATTTTCCGTGCTGCCTTGCGATATCGGGTCTGTCATGAGTTCCGCTGCAGGGCTCAAAGGCTATATTATACATATTCTTAAAGGAGCCCGTATTGAGCCAAAGCCCCATCCAGGGAAGCCTATCCTCGGGAAATACCATTTTTACAAAGCTGCCGTCTTTGTATGTGCATTTGCACCAACCCTCGGGAATGGGCTTGTCAAAGAAGAATTTATATGCTCTGTTGTCGCCCTTCGGGGGGAGAGTGCAGCCCTGCCACGTCATTTTGTCTCCGTAGGAAAACTCATGCTGTTCATGGAAAATACCCGTGCAGATTTCACCGTGAGAGAAGGGGAAGGTTACTTCCGCTCCCGCTTCGCCGGCTATCATGCAATGAGCGGCGTATACAAAGTCAAAATCAAACGGGCAGAGGTTGGTTACCTTGTAGCTTATTTTTATATTGCCGTTTTCTTCGCCTACGGACTTTTGAAAGCGGTACGGGAATCTTACGCCGTAAGTGGATAATTTCAAGGAATCTCCGGTTATTTCGTAATCCCAGGGTAAGCCGCAAACCTCTCCGTGGTCCGGCATCTCCGCGCCGTTCCAGGGAAATTGGTTGCATCTGAAAGCATCGATCGTGGGGAACATATCGTCAAAAGCGGAGCATTCCGCGGGAACGTATTCGCCCGCGTAAGAAAGCTTTTGATATTTTTCTCCCGGATTTTGTTCCATAAGCTGTCTGTTTGTGCGCTTATCGATAAGCGAGGTAAACTTTCCGCCGAGCTCGGGTAAAAACGTTGCAATAAGCTTTTGTGTTTCAACGTTTACCGCGCTTACGTCCTTAAATGTCGTTTCGTAAATTTTAATCATTTTTCTTCCTCCGTTTTTTTAGGATAATTATTTATCCGAATAGACTCTCACTCTGAAGCGGGCGCCTATTTTTTCGCATATATCCCTGCATTTTTCAATATCTTCCTTTGGAATAACGTCGACTACCGTCATAACGGTGTCTATTTTCTCTTTAACGCATTCCGCTGCAAAATCAAGCATATATGAATATGCGTTAAGACCGAAAGCGCTGTGGCAAACAGCTTCGTATTTTTCTTTTGAGCTGTCGTTTAAGCTTATCGATATAACGTCTATAACGTCTTTAAGCAGGGGAACGATGTTCCTATTATACTGTGCGTTTGCAAGTCCGTTTGTGTTAAGCCGCGTTTTTCCGCCGTTTTCTTTAACAAAGGCGGCGACCTTTATAAGCGCGTCAAGGTTCATGGTGGGCTCGCCGTAGCCGCAGAATACGACGTCTTTTCCGAGCTTGTTTTTCTCTTTAAGCTGGGAAATTACGTCTTGTGCGTCGGCGTCATGCTCAAGCCATAGGTTATAGCCCTCTATGCCTACCTCGTTTTTGCGTATGCAGAAGCTGCAGTTGTTATTGCATCTGTTGGTAAGATTGATATATGTCTTACCCTCAAATTCGTATACATATACGTTTTCTTTCACTGTAAACCCTCTTTTA
>CAKSBK010000319.1 GCA_934438035.1 uncultured Christensenellaceae bacterium | reverse complement strand
GGAAAAAATCTTGCGTTTCTCTCTTTTCTGAAGAGTGTCAGGGCATCTTCCCTTAATATACGGATACATCCTGTTCGCAATTATCATTGTAATTACGTTTTGAAGCATATTCGTAACTATCTGCACAGTAAGCGAAAGAATGTAATTTCTCGTCAGATATAATATCGCAATCTGTATACCGTAGCTTATTATAGACGTTATGTAAACTACATTCGTTACAATATAGTTTTTCTGATTTGCGGTAATAAGCGTACCCTTATAGCTTAAAAAGTAACTCGACGCCGTGTTTAAAACGTAGAGCATGAATATAATTTCAAGGTGCGGTATTACCTCTTCCGTTTTAACAAGAAGATGTATAAAAGGCGTAAGGCAAAGACCAAGACCTATTATTACAAAGCCTATAATGGTATATGCCTTTTGATAAAGCCCCATTAAAGAGCGTATTTTCTCTTTATCGTCAAGCGCGATAGGCTTATAAAGCGCAAAGATAATCGCAGTTCCTATTCCAAGGTCCGCAAGGGAAAATACCATTAATATATTTGTAAAGTTGCCCGCAAGCCCTGCGTACACGTCTCCCATAGTATATATGAGAACCGTCCTCGCAATAAAGCTCATTATAATATTAAGCAATTGACCGCCTATGCCAAAAGCCATATTTTTAAGTGATTTACTTGTCCGTTCCGTAACGCTAATCTCCTTTGTATGCATTTACTTACATATTTTAACTTCTAACGAAAAAAAATGCAACTTTACGCAGAAAATTTCATACAAGCTTATTTGCGATATCGTTTAGCTTTTTCTTTTGCTCTTCATTCATCATAGGAGAAACCTTGTTTATAAATTCCGAAAGCTTTTCTCTTGAAAAATCCCCCGTTTTTTTAGCCTCTCCCACGTCAGAAAAAAGCTTATTCATAAGCTCGTCTTCCGAAAGCCCGGAAAGCTCGCGAGTTTTCTCTTTAAGCTTTTCTTCCGAAAAGCCCTGCTTTGGCGCTTCTCCCTTTTGTTTTGCCGCCATGCCTCTTAAATCTCTTTTCATTTTTACTTCTCCTTTAAAATAGAATTATAAAGAACTATATATAATATATGAAAGCAGGCGATAAAATGATAAACGGCATTACTCCCGATATAAACGCCGTTTTAGCCGGAACACGCTCCGAAGTTCCGAAAAGCGGCAGACTTTCCGAGCCTTTAAGCTTATTGATTGCGGCTGCAATGTATAAAGGCGATACAAAAAATAATTATGAAATGTTATGTGAAATTCTCCCATACGTATCCAAAAACGATCAAAAAATAATAGAAGAGCTGTTGGAGGCAAAAAGACTGTATGAATTTTCTTTTTCAAAACCGACTGCAAAAGCATATCCGAAAGCAAAAAAATGCCTCTCTCCCACTTCTAACTTAAGCGAGCTTATCTGCATACTTAAAAAATACTCTTCCTGCGAAGGCATGCGGTTTTTTACGAAAATGGAGCGTGCAATTGATAACGCGAGAATGATAAATGCGCTTCAAAATTGCTCTGACCCTAAAGAGCTTTTGCAATTTATGGGTATGGGAGAGGCTGCAAAAATGATAGAAATGCTCCCTTTAATTATGCAGAATTTTGCAGGACATGAAACTTGAAATTCATTTTCCTGCATTTTTTCTCATCCCAAAATTGCTCAAAAAAGCTATTGACAGCGCATTATAAAAGTGATATTTTAATATTGTTCCGAATATAGAAATGACGATAATTTGCACCACATCACCACAACAAGTTTCAAATTTTCTTTAGGAGGAAGCTTAAAATGAGTTTAAAAAATGCTTATCTTGCAAATCTTATGCAAACCGTTAAGAAGCGCAACGCCGGAG
>CAKSBK010000318.1 GCA_934438035.1 uncultured Christensenellaceae bacterium | reverse complement strand
TTTGCCGCCATTATTCCGCCGTGAGTGTGAATCTCCGCCATTTCCTCTCCCGTATAGGAATGAGGGGCGGGGAAGTAGACCGCAAGGCATTTGTCCACAACGCCCTTTTCATCGCAAACCTCCCCTAAATACATATATCTCGGGGAATAGTCCCGGGTCTTTTTCTTAAAAACGCTCTTTAACAGCTTGAGCGAGTCTTCTCCGCTTATTCTTATTATTGAAATCCCCGCGTTGCCGGGGGCGGTAGCAATTGCGCATATAGTAGACATCTTTTCACCTAAAAAACAGGACCGCAGCACCCGCCGCAGCCCCTAAAGTTCTCAAAATTCATTATATAGATATTTATCTGGATTTTTTCTTTATTATAACCCTGCGGAAAGGCTCTTCACCCTCTGAAATAGTTTCAACCTTGGAATTGTTTTGCAGCGTTGCGTGAAGAATCCTTCTCTCATAGGGGTTCATCGGCTCAAGCACGACCCTTTTGCCCGTTTTTGCAACCTTTCCCGCTATTCTGTTTGCGAGCTTTACCAAGGTTTCCTCTCTCTTTTTCCTGTAATTCTCGGTGTCGAGAGTAACTCTTTTATAGTTTCCCTTGTCTTTATTTACCACAAGACCGGTAAGATACTGTAAAGCGTCCAGCGTTTCGCCTCTTCTTCCGATTAACACTCCCGTTGTGTCACCCGTAAGCTCAACGTTTAACGAATCCTCTCCCTCGGTTGCCTCCGCCTTTGCGGGAACTCCCATTTTCTCAAAAAGACCGTCTAAAAACGTCTCAGCTTCCGAAGCGGGCGTCTTTTTCTCGCTCATGCGTATGGTTACGCTTTTTCCTATTCCGAAAATACCCTTGTTGTTCTCTTTTATTATTTCGTAGCTTACCTGGTCTATTCCTAGGCCAAGCTCGGTAAGCCCGGAAAAAATCGCTTCGTCCAGCGTTCTTCCCTTAACTTCGATACTCTTTGACTGTGACATTTCCTACCTCTCGTCTACCGTCTGAAGTTTTCAGACGTTACGTCCTTCTTTTTATCCTTATTCTTATAATATGCGTTTAGTATAAACGTAAGCGCAATGGAATAAATGTTGCTCATTACCCAATAAATAGAGAATATTGCGTTCGCCGTGCAGCAGATATATGCGGAGAAAACGGGGAAGAAGTATAGCATCATCTTTCCTCCCGGCTGCTGATCTACCGATTGACCGGAGCTCTTCGACATAAACTTCTGCTGTAAGAATAAGCTTACGCCCGCAATTAACGGAAGCACGAACCAGCCGTTGTTATAAAGCTCGACGCCCTCTTTAGCTACGCCGTTTGCCTCCAATATGGCCATTCTCACCGCTTCAAACTGCGGACCCGCCGCCATAACTCCGTTAGAAAGGCTTATTATGTCTGCGTCAACAAGCATTTTTATGGACTGGGGAGTGATGTAAGTTGCGTTTTGCTGAATAAAGGTTACGAACGTAGAGGCGTCAGGTAAAACGCCCGTCATTCCGCTGTCCGCCTGGAAAATATTGTGTATCCATAAGAAGCCGGGCAGCTTAATCGTTTCCGCTCCGTTCTGAACGGCGTCAAGATAAATAGCAATTGTTCTTTCCGTAGCCACTACGCGCAGAGCGCCGTAAAACGCAAAGAGGAATACCATTGAAACGAGCATGGGCCAGCAGCCCGCCATGGGACTTATCTTGCGCTCCTTATAAAGCTCCTGAACCTTTTTGTTAGCCTGCTCGGGATTATTCGCATATCTTTTCTGAATGCCCTGAACCTCTGCGGAAATCGCACTCATCTTTCTTGAAGAAGCTCTCTGCTTTAAATCAAACGGCATGAGGCACAGCTTTATGAGCAGCGTTAATATAATAATAGTCAGACCGTAAT
>CAKSBK010000317.1 GCA_934438035.1 uncultured Christensenellaceae bacterium | reverse complement strand
GCGTAAGCTTTATCGCTCCTTATTTAAAAGAAAACGCAAGCGTTCTTGACTGCTTCTGCGGTTCGGGAACTATGCTTTTTGAAAGGGCGAGAAAGCCATACGGAAGGCTTATGGGAACGGATATTTCAAAAGAAGCGCTGAAGGCGGCGCGCCTTAATGAAAAATTCGCAAAAACGGGAGCGCATTTCTATATGAAAAACGCACTTTCGCCTTTTGAAGATACGTTTGACGAGGTTATATCAAATCTTCCTTTCGGACTGAGGGTGGGCAGCCACATGAAAAACGAGGGGATGTATAAAGGATTTCTTGAAAATCTTAGGAAGCTGCTTAAAAAGGACGGCTATGCGTTTTTGTTTACTCACGACAAGAAGCTTCTTGCGGAGCTTATAGACGCCTCGCCGTTTGCGCTTGTGTGCAAGCATACTTTCAGCTGCGGAGGATTGTATCCCAGCATGTTCGTCATAAAAAAGGATTAGGAGGAAAATATGGACAGTCAGTTTCTCGTAAGAAATTTATTCGGCATACAGGGGCTCGATATAGCGTGGTATGCGGTGTTAATATGCACGGGAATAGTTTTGGGAGTGCTTGTGGGAAAATATCTCGCAAAGAAAAAGGGTTATAATTTTGACCTTATTTTGGATTTTGTTCTCATAGCCGTTCCTCTTGCGTTTGTAGGCGCAAGGGCGTATTACGTAATTGCCGAATGGGGCTATTATTCCGCGCATCCGGAGGAAATAATAGCCGTTTGGCACGGAGGACTCGCAATATACGGCGGAGTTATCGGCGCGCTTATAGGTCTTGTAATATTCTGCAAATGGCGCAAGTTCAGCATGGGAGACATGGCGGATATCGGCGCTCCGGCGCTTATACTCGGACAGGCTATCGGGCGCTGGGGAAATTTCGTAAACCAGGAGGCGTTCGGAAACGCTGTTACGGACGCAAAGCTTCAGTGGTTCCCATATGCGGTTAATATTACAAAAGAACATTATATCGGAGTTTACGATGAAACGGCAAAGAAAATGGTGCAGACGCTCTGCACGGAGCCGTGGCACCAGGCGACGTTTTTCTATGAAAGCGCATGGAATTTACTTGTTTTTGCGCTTCTTATGTGGTACGCCGTTAAAAAGAAGCCCAAGAGAAGGGGTAATGTCTTTGTTATGTACCTTACGATGTACGGCCTCGGTAGATTCGTTATAGAGGGAATGAGAACGGACAGTCTTTGGCTGATACCGGGAGTTATAAGGGTTTCGCAGGGCCTTGCGCTTTTATGTGTGATTTTCGGCGTTATTTATTTTATCGTTACGGCAAAAAAAGAGCAGAAGCCTTTTGTATACGAGGGCAAGATTTACGATTTGGGCTATAAGCCGCCGAAAAAAGGAAAGAAAGAAGAGACGGCGGAGGAAAAAGTCGTTTCCGAAGAAGCTTGCGAAGACGAGGAGAAAGAAAAATGAGACATTGAACTATGCTCACCGACCTTTATCAGCTTACTATGATGTACGGCTACTATAAAAAGGGAATGGTGAAAGATAAAGCGGTTTTTGACGTGTTTTTCAGAAAGGGAGCGGGTGAAAGCGAATACGCTATAGTCGCCGGCTTAAGCCAGGTTATAGATTATCTTAAGAACCTGCATTTCGGCAAAGAGGATGTAGAATATTTAAGAAGCCTTAACCTTTTTTCGGAGGACTTTCTCGATTTTTTAGGCGGGCTTCATTTTACGGGGGAGATTTACGCCATGCCCGAGGGCTCGGTTGCTTTTCCTTATGAGCCGCTCGTAAGAGTAAAGGCGAATATTATAGAGGCACAGCTTATAGAGACGGCGCTTTTAAACATAGTTAACCACCAGACGCTTATAGCCACAAAGGCAAGCAGGGTCTGCA
>CAKSBK010000316.1 GCA_934438035.1 uncultured Christensenellaceae bacterium | reverse complement strand
CCCTTGAACACGCTTCCGGAAAAATGGATATAGGCGAGTGGCCGAGACTTTTGTTGGCGTGCAGCGGACTGGCGGCAGGTTTTATCTTTGATATTAAGCGCAGAGAGTTGATGAATACTATTATGTACTGCGTGATGATATTATCGACTATTTGTATGGTTATATTGCAAATAGGCGGCTCATTTTTAATAGGATTGGCTGTATTTTACCTTTCTTCCGGATTTTTCGTTGTCTTTTTTACCACAAGCTTTATGGAGCTCTCATGCTATATGCGAATCCCGGAATTATGGGCGGGCATGGGACGAACGGCAAACAATATAAGCGCCGCGCTAATTACGGGAAGTTCGTTGACGTTGATGAGCTCCGATAATAATATGATTAAGATTATTGTTGTGCTGCTCTTGTTTGTAATGGTTAGTATTGTAATGGCTGCGTATATTGCAAAAAGAAAAGCGGCGGTGGAAGAATCGGAATGCGGCGCAGCAATTGATTTAATGCAAATGGACAGACTCACGCTGTTTTCCGAGCGATATTCCTTTACTCCCAGAGAAAAAGAAGTGTTTGACCGGCTTGTTAATACAGAGAACAGTATACAGGAAATCGCGGAAAGTCTATATATCTCCCGCCGTACTTGCCAGCGCCATATTACAGCAATTTACGAAAAGGTAGGCGTTAAATCCAGAATGGGGCTGTATCAGGTTTACATAGAGGGAAAAAATCTGTTTTAGAAATAAAAAAGATTTTCTTATGTAAAGACTGAATAAACGCTTTAAATCGTATCGCAATTCTTTGCGTTATCATCTTGCAAAGCTAACTCATAGAAGATATGGAGCTGTCGTTAAGATGGTATCCGAGCTGTTTATTGCCAGAAAGCCAGGACGGATATTCGGCGGCTTTCGCTTCAAATATAGGCATTTAATTCAGAAGTTTCGATTTCCGCAAAACAGCCGTCGACAATTTGCGGGTTAATTCGTTTCGGTGTAATCGGTTTTACTTTCATCAAAGCCATATGATTTTATAATTCTTCAGTATGACATTAAAATAAATAAACAATATAATGCCGTAAACAGCTTGCCTTGTGAGATGGTTAAGGGAGAAATCCGCACGGTATAATATATATTCTTATGAACAAAGGCCTTTATATTATAAGGTCTTTATTTTTTAAACGACAAAAAAGCCGATTGGCACAGGTGCGCCACGGTATTTTTTGTATTTTGGCGCGCATACGTTCTACACAAATATCTTCGGAACAGATAGAGTAAGAATAACCAAGGTATACGAACTTGCTCAAACATCTCAAGGAGGAAAATAAAATGAAGCAGTGTGACAATGGACATTTTTATGATGAAAAAAGATTTGATAGCTGTCCTTATTGCAAGGAGAACACCGCCGTGAACAAAACCGTGGCGGCTGGCTCGGTGGGAAAGACCGTTGCAGCCGTTCCGGGAGGTATCGGCTCGGAGGCTGATCGCGGGAAAACAGTAGGTATTATTCAGAAAAAAATCGGGATTGATCCTGCGGTGGGCTTTCTGGTTTGTATATCCGGTCCTCATCGCGGAGCGGACTATAAGCTGGTTGCCGGACGGAATTTTATCGGCCGTGCGGCAGCGATGGATGTTTCGTTGGCGGACGACGACACCGTATCGAGAGAAAGTCATGCTTTAGTCACATATGATGCAAAACACAATAAATTCTCATTATCTCCCGGGCAAGGCCGCGGCATTACTTACTGCAACGATGAGCAGGTAGAGATGGTGCGTCCGCTGCAAGCATATGATGTGATAGAGGTTGGAAAAAGTCAGTTGCTCTTTTTGCCGTTGTGTGGAGAACAGTTTCGGTGGAATGAGGAATAAATGATGGAGAAAGTACTGTCATGGCT
>CAKSBK010000315.1 GCA_934438035.1 uncultured Christensenellaceae bacterium | reverse complement strand
GGGTGCTTAACGATATGAACAGATATTTTACGGAGCACGACGTAGTTGAGGGGAGTTTATACGAGGAAGAATGAAAAAGGTTTTGGGATATCTGAGAAGAGCCGTAGACGAATTTGATATGATACGCCCGGGAGATAAAATCGCCGTGGGGGTTTCGGGAGGAAAGGACAGCATGCTTTTAACGTATGCTTTAAGCCTTGCGAAAAAGTATTGGAGAAGAGATTTTGACATAGTCGCAATAACGGTGGATTTAGGCTTTAGCGAATACGATCCATCCCCTTTAAGGAGCTTTATAGAACCTCTCGGAATAGACTATCACGTCGTTAAAACAAATATAGGAGATATTGTTTTCTCAGAGGAAAACAAAGAATCCCCCTGCGCTTTATGCGCAAGACTGAGAAAGGGCGCTTTTTATACAAAGGCGAAAGAGCTTTCCTGCAATAAGGCGGCGTTTGCGCACCATATGGACGACCTTATAGAGACGCTTTTAATGAGCCTTTTTTACGAGGGACGGATAAACACATTTTCCCCGCTTACGCATTTATCGAGAACGGACATAACGCTTATCCGCCCGTTTGTATATCTCCCCGAAAAGGAAATAATAGGTGCGGTAAGAAGATATAATATTCCCGTTTTAAAAAACCCCTGTAGGGCGGACGGCGTTACAAAAAGAGGCGAGGTAAAGGAGCTTATACGCAGCCTTGCGCATGAAAATCCGCTTATAAAGAAAAACCTTTTAGCTGCCATACGCTATAAAGAAAACTATAATTTATGGGATAAAATTAACGTGCCGTACAATTCCATAAAAATAGGGGAAAACCCGTATGCGGAGGGCAAGAAACAATTAAACGAAAAACTTTGAGAAAAATTTATCGATATCGCTTGGCTGACTTGTCGATTTATGTTTAAATATAGTTTAGGCTATTATAACTGAATAAAACGATGAAAAAGAGAGATGAATATGCTCAAAATCGGCAGCTCCGGTTGGATAGAAAAGGATTATCCCAAGTGCGGTTAATTGTTAAGCCGCTTGCCATCCGATATCCATACGCTTTTGAAGGGAGCTATAGCGATTATTTGAAAAGAGATTTAATAAGGCAGGAGCTTTTGCCCGTTTTTTCAAGCAGCGGTTTTAAAACCTCAAAAAAGAGAGCCGCAGACAAAAAGGGCGGCTTAAGGGAGCTTTTTAAGACAAAATAAAAACGCTTTTCCGTTTATGCGCAGCGCATGGCGGAAGAAGCGTTTTTTTATTTCTTAAAGCGCAGCCACTGCCGCAAGAGCTTCTTTCATTTCGGGAAGGTCAAGCTCTTCTATTTTTCCTTCATCGCATTTTGCGGCGATTTGCGGGTCGATAGGCAGCTTTGCAAGGACGGGTATGTTGTATTTTAACGCTATATTGTCAACGTCGCTCTTGCCGAACACTTCGATGTGCTTTTTGCAGTCGGGACATTCTATATAGCTCATGTTCTCTATAATTCCCATAATCGGGATATGCATCATATTCGCCATATTTACCGCTTTTTCAACTATCATTGAAACGAGCTGCTGAGGAGAGGTTACTATTACTATTCCGTTTACGGGGATTGACTGAAAAACCGTTAAAGGAACGTCGCCCGTTCCCGGAGGCATATCCACAAACATATAGTCGACGTCCCAAACGACGTCCGTCCAAAACTGTTTTACCGTTCCCGCAATTATAGGCCCTCTTACGACTATGGGGTCGGTCGCCTTGGGAAGAATGTTGTTTATTGATACTATATCTACGCCGCTTTTTGTATGAACGGGAACTATTCCGTATTCGCAGGTATCGACCATAACTTCTCCGCCGAAGATTTTAGGGATTGACGGACCCGTTATATCTGCGTCAAGAACGCCGCAGTGAGCTCCGCTTT
>CAKSBK010000314.1 GCA_934438035.1 uncultured Christensenellaceae bacterium | reverse complement strand
CCCTTTAAAAGCACAATTATTTTATATTTTGCCGCAAAATCCACGGCGGCTTTAACGGGATCCTTTAAAATCTCTTCTACGGAAAGCCCGCTTAAGCGCGAAAACTCTTTAGGGTGAGGAGTTATTACACAGTTTGCGCCCGAAAGGAGCTCTGGACGGTCGGATAAAATATTAATAGCGTCGGCGTCGATTATTTTTTTATTTTCAAGCTTTAAAAGCTCGTAAACTACGAGTCTTGCTTTTTTGTCCGTAGAAAGCCCGGGACCTATAGCAAGCACGCTTTTTGCTGCGGAATTTAAGATTTCATCACAGTTTTCAACGCATTTTTCTCCTACGCTTACCGCCATTGCTTCGGGAAGAGAGGATTTTATGCTTAATGCTGTAACGCTGTCCGTAAAGCAGGTGACAAGCCCGGCGCCCGCTCTTAAAGCTGCTTTTGAGCAGAGAACCGCCGCGCCCGAATATCTGTATGAGCCGGCTACCACAGTTACTCTGCCGTAGGCGGATTTATTTGTGTTGCGGCTTCTTTTTTTAAGCTCGGCGCCGCAGACGTGGTGAAAATGCGGAAAATCAAACCCGGAGTCGTCTCCTATTTTTTTTACGGTAAGCTCTCCCGTGTGTTCCGCACCGGGATATATGAGATGGCCGTTTTTTTCATATTGAAAGGTTACTGTATAGTCGGCGTAAACCGCAAGGGGCGCTTCTCCCGTTTTTGAAAAAACTCCCGAAGGAATATCGGCGCTTAAAACGGTTTTGCCGGAGCCGTTGATTTTTTCTATTATTCGGGCGTATAGTCCTTCGGGCTTTCTTTTAAGCCCCGTTCCGAAAAGCGCGTCTATAATTAAGTCGGAATCGTCTTCAAAAAGAGAATTTATGCTGTCGTCGTTTAAAAGACTATAATTTCCGTTCTTTTTAAAATATTCGAAGTTTACGGCGGCGTCTGCCTTGTAATCCTCCGAGGTTACCCATGTTTTAACGCAAAAGCCTCTTCCCGAGAGTATTCTTGCCGCGGCAAGACCGTCTCCTCCGTTGTTGCCTTTTCCCGCAACTACGGTTATTTTACCGTTTTTTGAAACCTGCTGCGCTTTGTTTGCAAGCGCGCTCGCCGCCTGTTCCATAAGAAGAAGAGAGGGAATGCCCTTTTCTTCTGTCATATAACGGTCAATTTTTCCCGCCGTTTCGGGTGAAACTACTTTTTTAAGCATAATGCCTCCGGTTTTAATAATCTTCCTCTGTATTTATGACTTTTGAAATAACGTCGTAAGAAAAGCCCTTTCTTAAAAGAGCCGCATATATTTTCTGCCTTTTTTTAGGCTCGGGTTCGCCGGAATATTTTTTCGAGTATTTTTCTGCGACGCTTTTTGCGCAGGATAGTCCGTCGTCTTCGCTTTCCTGAGCAATCTTACGGCAAATATCCGGGGAAATTCCCTTTAACATAAGCTTTTGCCTTATTACGGCAGGTCCTGTTTTTTTAATATATTCCGAAAAAAACAGGCGGGCGTATTCTTCATCGTCAATATACCGATATTCTTTAAGCATTAAAAGCGCTTCGTTTGCGGAAGCCTCGTCAATTCCCTTTTTCTCAAGGTAATTAAGCACTTCTTTTTGAGTTCTTTTAGAGTAGGAAATATAGTTTAAAGAAAGCTCTTTTGCATATTTTACGGTATCTTCGGCGCGAAGCGCATCCAGAACCTCCCGAGTAAGAGTGCTTCCTTTTTTAATGCCGTTTTTAACTATGGTTTCGTCTGATAAGGAGAGCAGAAAGCCGTCTTCGCAGTAAAGGTTATATCTGTTTTCTTTCTTTTTTTGACGGGAAATTTCCGTAATTTCTATTGTCCGCTCGCCGTTTTGCATGCCGTTCCGTGCTCCACATCTTTAAGATTCACAAAGTCTCCGTAGC
>CAKSBK010000313.1 GCA_934438035.1 uncultured Christensenellaceae bacterium | reverse complement strand
TGATTGAAATGGGCATTTCACTTGATGATATTTATAAAGAGCTTGAAAGCAGACACGTTATTGATAAAAAGATTAAGCAGGAGAAAATGACTAAATGATGAAATACGATTTTCATGTTCACACATGCTTTTGCGACGGCAAAGACTCTCCCGAACAAACTGTAAAAGCGGCTATCGAAAAGGGTTTTAACGCAATAGGCTTTTCCGGACATTCCCATACGCCTATTGACGAAAGCTATTGCATGAGCTTAATCGAAACTGAAAAGTATTTTAAAGAAATTTTTGAGCTTAAAAATAAATACGGCGATAAAATCAACATATATTGCGGGCTGGAATTTGATTTTTATTCGGATTCCCCCATAGATAAAGCGGATTATCTTATTTTATCAAACCATTATATTATTAAAAATGATAGAATTATAACGGTTGACGAAAGCAAGAGCGTACTTTTATCGGCTGTTAACGAATGCTTTAACGGGGACTTTTACCTGCTTGCGGAGGAGTATTATAAGAACATGTCAAAATTTGCAGATATGTTTTCCTCCGGAATCGTAGGTCATTTTGACCTTTTAAGCAAGTTTAACGAGGGAGGAGATTTATTCAACGAAAAGGACGAGCGATATGTAAACGCGTGGAAAAATGCGGCAAATGCCCTTGTTAAAAGAGGTTTTGTTTTTGAAATCAATACGGGAGCTATTGCAAAGGGCTACAGAACCGCGCCGTATCCGTCTTATGAAATCCTTAAATATCTTAATGAATCTGGTGCAAAGATTATTTATTCGGGCGATACTCATGACAGCTCTCTTCTCGGCTTCGGAATAAACGAATGCGAATGTGCTGCAAAAGCCGCAGGCTTTGAAAACCCTTTTTTAACACTGCCGGTGTTGGTAAAGTCGTATCGAATATAATTTCTGAATATTTATATTAATATCGCCAGGCTCGAAACGTTATTAATGTAAAACGCAAATTCTGTACAGCTTCTTGACTTTACCCGGCTAAAACTATAATATAATATTAAACTATAACCTATTAGGGGGCGGATATGAGGCTTTCGGGCAGGAAAAAAATATTTAACGCGGACGCTCTTAAACTGATAGCAATATTTGCAATGACTTTGGATCACGCCGCTTGGACTTTTTTTCCCGGATATGACGTTAGACCCGGGGTTGTTTTACTTCATCTTATAGGAAGAATAACCGCGCCAATAATGTGTTTTTTTATAGCCGAGGGGTATTATTACACAAAGAACTTTAAAAAATATGCATTAAGGCTGTTAATTCTTGCAGTCATTTCTCATTTTGCATATAACTTTTGTTTTGGAATATCATTTATTCCTTTTAAAGACTCGGTTTTTAATCAAACCAGTGTTGCTTTAGCGCTTTTTTGCGGGCTTATTTCCTTAAAGGTGCTTGACAGTAAAAAGCTTAAAGACCACATAAAGTATTTAATTGTAATATTGCTTTGCGCCGTATCGTTTTGCGCCGACTGGAGCTCGATAGCCGTTTTGGTGATAATTAATTTTTATTCAAACAGGGGCTCCTTTAAAAAACAGTCGCTGTGGCTATTGATTTTTGTTTCTATGTATGCAGCGGTTTATTTCTTCTTTATAGATAAGATATACGGCGTTTTGCAGTTGGGAGTAGTGTTGTCTTTGCCGTTAATATATCTTTATAACGGTAAAAAAGGGAATATTAAAGAAATGAAATGGTTTTTCTATATATATTATCCCGTTCACCTTGCGCTTTTCGGAATACTGAGATTGCTTCTTAATTAATGCTTATGAACAGATTTACTTTTATTGATTATTCAAAATGCTTTGGAATACTGCTTATTACGGTAGGTCATTTTTTGCCGCCGGGAAATATAATAAAAATTGTGTGGTATAATTTTCACGTGCCTCTTTTCTTTATGAT
>CAKSBK010000312.1 GCA_934438035.1 uncultured Christensenellaceae bacterium | reverse complement strand
GGTAGGGGGGATTGCGGAAAGAACCATAACTGCCCCTTACGATGTTATTGACGAGTATTCGACAAACCTTTTAAAAGAGGCGACAATGCAGAAGGTCGCTCCTGTTTATTATCTTGACGACGCACAGACAGAAGCTTCTAAAACCCAGATAAAGCAGGTTTTCGCTTCTCTTGAAACGGCAAGAATGAAAGCTAAGCAGCTCTATATACAAAAAGTGGTACATTCGGAATCCGCATTTAACGCCGCTTCGGTTGATTGGCAGACTTTTCTTTCGGAGACGAATATGAGTGAGCTTAAGGCGGTTTTGCCGGAATATATTTCAGACGAAAATATATATACTCTTTGCTCTTTAACACAGGAAAAGCTTACGTCGCTTTCCGACTCGGTTTACGAATATATAAGCGAAGCGCTTTCAAACGGAGTAAAAGACGAAGAAAAGACGGACATTGCAAGCAACATAAAATCTCAGATAATACGTACGGGCGTATTTACAAATGCGCAGTCCGAGCTTGCGTATTCGGCAATAATAAACAATATCTCGGCAAATATGATATACGACGCCGAATCGACGCAAACGGCAAAGGAAGCCGCTGCGGCAGCAGTAGCCAACGTAGAGTTTAAGCAAGGAGAGAATATTGTTCAAAAGGGAGAAAAGATTACTCAAAAGCAATATGAGCTGATTAAACAGCTGGGTCTTTCTTCGGATGAAAACTCTATGAATATACGCTGGATAATAGCTGCAATAATGTTCTTTTTGCTCTTTGCCGTAGGATATTTTTATCTTTCGGTTAACGATAAGCAGTATATTAACACACCCAAAGACGCACTTAACATTTCGCTTCTTGTTTTACTTACGGCGGCTCTTGCCGTTATAGGCAAGCATTTATCGGTATACATTATACCTACGTTTCTTGCGGTAATAGTTGGCGCTTCTTTTATGATGAGAAGAATGACCATAGCTTTCGGCTGTTTTCTTTCAATTTTAACTGCTTTTATGGTTTCTCCTTCATCTATGTTTATTTTTAACGAAACAGTGCTTGTAAATATGTTAGCGGGCATTTGCGGCAGTACTGTCGCAATAATGACTCTCAAAACAAAGCAGCACAGAGGAGAATATATTTTATCCGGATTTTTTGCGGGTCTTGTTGCAGGCGTCGTATATTCCGCTTACGGAATTACCGCTTCTCTTCCCGCAATGGAAATGTTGAAAATAACGGCTACGGGCGTTGTGAGCGGCTTAAGCTGCGGACTTCTTTCGGTAGGAGTGCTTCCTATATGGGAGATGATGTTTTCTCTTTCCACGCCCTCAAAACTCTTGGAGCTTGCAAACCCGGGAGGAACGCTTTTAAAGCGCCTGATGATGGAGGCGCCGGGAACGTATCATCACAGTGCGGTTACCGCAAACCTTGCGGAGGCGGGCTGCGAGGCTATAGGCGCGGACGCTCTTTTGGCAAGAGTTGCGGCGTATTATCACGATATAGGAAAGCTTTATAACCCGGTGATGTTTAAAGAAAACCAAATGGGCGGGGAAAACCCTCATGATAAGCTTACGCCCGAGGAATCTGCGGAAATACTTAAAAACCACGTCGTATTCGGCGGAAAACTTGCAGATAAATATAAGCTTCCCCAGAAAATAAAGGATATAATTTTACAGCACCACGGAACCTCTCAAATGGGATATTTCCTATATAAAGCAAAAGAAAAAGGAGAGGTTAACGAGGCGGACTTTAGGTATCCCGGTCCGAGACCCCAGACTGTAGAGGCGGGAGTCGTAATGCTTGCGGATGTCGTTGAGGCTGCCGTAAGGGCGAACCGAGCCACGCTCAAAGAAAGCGAATACGGTGATTTTATAAAAAAGATGATAAAGAACAAATATGAAGACGGGCAGCTTGATATGTGCCCTATGAACAGAAG
>CAKSBK010000311.1 GCA_934438035.1 uncultured Christensenellaceae bacterium | reverse complement strand
CATATAGCTGCGTGTTTTTTAAAACGTGCAGAAGCTGAAGCTTTATTCCCCAGCTTCCCGCTTTATTTACCGCGTCGATTGTCTTATAAAGCTGCTCCTCCGTTTCCCCGGGAAGACCTATTATAACATGCGTTATCACCTTTATCCCGGCTTTTAAAAGCTTTTGCGCCGCTAAAAAATACTCCTCCGTTAAAAAGCACCTGTTTATGAGCTTGCCCGTTTTGTCGTCCGCCGTCTGCAGCCCAAGCTCCACCCAAAGCGGCTTTTTTTCGGCAATTTCCAAAAGCACTTTTAAAACGCCGGCGTCAATGCAGTCTGGGCGCGTAGCTATAGATATTACGTCTATATCCTCCCTTTTCAGATAGGGTGAATATATTTTTCTTAACGCTTCTTCGCTTGCATACGTATTTGTATATGACTGAAAATATGCGATATATCCGCAGTTTTTCGCCTTTTTCCCCAAAAGCGCCTTTGCGGAGGAAAGTCTTTCCGATATATCTTCTTCTCCGAATGAAAAATCCCCCGAGCCCTGTTCCGAGCAAAAAATGCAGCCCCCCACTCCTTTTTTGCCGTCTCTGTTAGGGCAGGTAAAGCCGGCGTCAAGGCTTAAGCGATAAAGCTTTTTTCCGTATTCTTCCTTACAGTAATCGCTTAACGAATAATATCTTTGCATAAAACGTTCCTTAAAATAATCTTGCCATAAGAAACATTTTAACATACAATATAATTATATCCAACACAGGAGGATAAAAATGAAGCACACATATAAAACGAACGGCACCTGCTCGCAGTATATAAGCTTTAACATTGAAGACGGAAAAGTTAAAAACGTTGAATTCGTAGGCGGATGCAACGGCAATTTACAGGGCATCTCCCGCCTCGCAGAGGGAAAAGACCCTGAAGAGCTCATTAAATGTCTTAAGGGCATAAAATGCGGCTTTAAGCCCACCTCCTGCCCCGATCAGCTCGCAAAAGCGCTTGAGCAGGCAACAAAGTAAGCTTTCGCGCATTAAAAAACCCCAAAAGGGGTTTTTTTAAATTGCATATTTTTCCTTGTATTTTTTATACATGCTCTCAAAGCCGCTCTTTTCATCCTGCTTTAATTCGCTTAAATATTCGTGAATATGCAGCTCTTCTCTCGATGTTTCCGAAACGCAGCCCGCAATGTTTGAGCAATGGTCGCTTATTCTTTCAAGGTTTGTGATTATATCCTGGAACACGAACCCGAGTTCAATCGTACACTCTCCTTTTTGCAGCCTTGCAACATGTCTCTTTTTAAGCTCCTCTTTTAAATTGTCAACAACCTCTTCAAGCGCCTCCACCTTTGAAGCCGCCTCTTTGTCGTCCTCGTAAAAAGACATCATGGCAAGATCCGTTATCTCTCTAACCGCTCCGATAAGCGTGTTAAGCTCTTGTTTTGCGGAGGCGGAAAAAGCTATCTTTTTATCGTTCATCTCTTCTGCGGATTCAACAAGATTTACCGAATGATCGCTTATCCTTTCGATATCGCCTATCATTTTTAAAAGCTCCGCCGCGCGTATGCTGTCTTTTCTGGTCATGCTCTCCGCAGAAAGCTTAACGAGATACGTTCCGAGCTTATCTTCGTATTCATCCGCTTTATTTTCGTCCTCACGAACTTTTGCGGCCGCCTTTTCATCAAACTTTGTAATTAGCTCAAATGATAAGAACAGCCCTTCTTTTGTAAGCTCGCCCATAGACTTTGTCACCTCTTTACATCTCTCGATTGCTATTGCGGGAGTGTTTAGCAGGCGCTCGTCAAGCATTGCATATTCCTCTTTTTTCTTGCCGTCCTTTATCGTCATGGTCGCAAGCTTTTCCAAGAAGCCGGTAAACGGGAACAGAAGCGCCGTGCATAAGAGGTTAAAGGAAGTATGAACTATCGCTATCCCAAGC
>CAKSBK010000310.1 GCA_934438035.1 uncultured Christensenellaceae bacterium | reverse complement strand
CTATAACGGCAACCCTTTTATCCGTCCTTACCTCGGGCGGCTCGGGCTTAATAAGCCCCATTTCATAGCCGTTAGTTATTATCGCAAGCTCGTTTTCCTTAACCGTAACGGCGTCGCCGTACATCGCGCAGGTACACGCCGCCTCGCAAAGCGCCGGGCATACCCTTCCCGTAAACTCGGGAAAGTTATTGGTTTTTCTTAAGCGGGAAAGCGCATGCTCCCAGTTGCCGTTATAAATCTCGTCGTTCCACTCGGGAACAAGGTTATGAAGAGGGCAGCCCGAAACCATTCCGTTAAGCTTCATTCCCGATTGGCAGAAGGGTACTCCGCAGTTCATGCACCTTGCTCCCTGCTCCTGCCTTTGCGCTTTATTCATCATGGGGTGAAACTCGTTAAAGTTCTTTACCCTCTTTTCACATTCCACCTCGGGGTTGTTTCTTCTTTCATATTCAAGAAAACCGGTTGATTTACCCATTTTTGCGCCTCCTCACTTCTGCATGCTTAAGAATGCTTCCATCTCCGCCTGCTCTCTTGAAAGTCCTTTTTCCTCAAACTTTCCTATTGCGACGAGCATTCTGTTGTAATCGTTAGGCATTATCTTTTTAAACGACGGCAGATAGCTTTCAAAATCCGCAAGTATTCTCTTTGCAACCTTCGAGCCCGTTGCGGCGGCGTGCCTTTCGATCATGCCTCTTAGCTCCTCAACGTCATGCTTTTCCTTTACGGTGCTCATGGTTACAAGCTCCTTATTGAGCTTTAAATAAAAGTTGTGCTTTTCGTCTAAAACATAGGCTATTCCGCCGGACATTCCCGCCGCAAAGTTTTTGCCCGTGGGGCCTAAAACAACCACTCTTCCGCCCGTCATATATTCGCAGCCGTGGTCGCCCGTTCCCTCGCAAACGGCGTAAGCGCCCGAGTTTCTTACACAGAAGCGCTCTCCCGCAATTCCGTTAATATACGCTTCGCCGGAGGTTGCGCCGTATAAGGCGACGTTTCCTATTATGATATTCTTTTCCGCCTCAAAGCGGCTGTCCCTTTCGGGGTATACTATTAGCTTTCCTCCCGAAAGTCCCTTGCCGAAATAGTCGTTTGAATCGCCCTCAAGGGTAATTGTTAAGCCTTTGGGGATAAACGCTCCGAAGGACTGCCCTCCGCCGCCCTTGCAGTTTACGGTAAACGTATCGTCGGGCAGCGTGTTTTTAAACTTTCTTGTAATTTCGCTTCCCAAAATCGTTCCGAAAGTCCTGTTTGTGCTCGACACGTCGACGCTTACGGTCTGCTTTTTGCCGCTCTTTAACGCGCAGGCAAACTTCGGCAGCAGCACCGCCTCGTCAAGTGTTTTCTCAAGCTTAAAGTCATAAACGTCGCGGGCTATGAAGTGCTTTTTATCCTGCGTTACAGAATCGTTGTGAGCAAGTATTCTTGACATATCTACAGCAGCCGCGCGCTTTGTAACCTGCTTTTGTCTTACTGCGATAAGATCCGTTCTTCCTACAAGCTCTTCAATTGTACGGACGCCCAATTTCGCCATTATCTCTCTTAACTCTTCGGCGATATAGCGCATGAAATTAATTACATACTCCGGCTTTCCGCAGAAGCGCTTTCTTAAAAGCGGGTTCTGAGTGGCTACGCCCGCCGGGCAGGTGTCAAGGTTACATACTCTCATCATTACGCAGCCCATCGTCACAAGAGGAGCGGTTGCAAAGCCAAATTCCTCTGCGCCCAAAATGCAGGCTATCGCTACGTCTCTTCCGCTCATGAGCTTGCCGTCCGTCTCCAGACGCACTCTCGTTCTGAGCCCGTTTTGTATAAGCGTCTGATGCGCCTCCGCAAGCCCAAGCTCCCAGGGAAGCCCTGCGTTATGAATTGAGCTTTGCGGCGCCGCGCCCGTACCGCCGTCATAGCCGGAGATGAGCAC
>CAKSBK010000309.1 GCA_934438035.1 uncultured Christensenellaceae bacterium | reverse complement strand
GTACCTACAAACTTCGTCTTGAGATTTTTGCTGACGGTGACATGGAGGCATACATGGATGATGCTATCATTCACAATTTGGAGAACACCGGTTTTACAGGAGGTTATCTTGGGTCTCATGCTTATGTTTATCGTTGCGATAGACGCATATCGTGAGAAAAGAAAGATAAAGGCATAATAATGGAAAACAAAACTATGAGGGCCGTAAGAATTTTTAAGCCCGGAGATATCGGGCTTGTTAGAGAGGAAATTCCCGTTCCTAAAAAAAGAGAGGTGCTTGTTGAGGTAATATGCGCAGGAATTTGCGGAACGGATTACGGAATTTTTAACGGAGAGCTTTCCGAGCTTGTGGATTTTCCTCTGCGCCCCGGTCATGAATGGACGGGCGTTGTTAAAAGCGTGGGAGAGGAGGTCGTTCTCTTTTCCCCGGGAGACAGAGTTGTGGGGCAAACCTGCGTCGCCTGCGGGCAGTGCGAGGATTGCCGCGCAGGAAACAGGCTTAACTGCAAAAACAGGCGTTCTGTGGGAACGGTCCACGCATGGCCGGGAGCAATGTGCGATTTTGAGCTGTTTTCCGAGGGAGACCTTATAAAGCTTCCCGAAAGCATAAGCTTTAAAGAGGGGGCGCTTATAGAGCCCGCGGGAAATGCCATGATGGGAATAGAAATGGCCAAAATAGGCGTGGGAAGCACGGTTTGTGTTATGGGTACCGGCCCTATAGGTCTTTCCGCCGTCGCAATTGCAAGAGCTTTGGGGGCAAAAACGGTGATAAGCGTAGGAAGAAGCGTTTTTAAGCTTGAAACGGCGAAAAAAATGGGCGCGACGCATGTGATAAATTCCATTTCGGAAAATGTCGGCGAGAGAATGCTGGAAATTACATCGGGAGAGGGAGTTGACGCTACTCTCGAAATAAGCGGCTCAAAGGAGCTTTTGAGCGCTGCGTTTTACGGTACTAAGAACTTCGGAGATATCGAGCTTATAGCGTTTTACGAGGGTAAATACGAGTTTGATTTAAACGACTTCGCTTTCAGGCTTCAAACATTGCGAGCTTCCGGCTGCGGTGGCTGGGGATATTTTAAAAAGGTAATGGAGCTTATGGAGCAAAAAAGAATTAATCTTCTTCCCATGATAACCCATGAAGTAAGCTTAAACGACGCTCCTACAGCCATAAGAGAGCTTAAAAAAGACAATGCCGAAAAAATTAAGGTTATGATAAACGTAAAAGAGCAGACCGAAGCTGAAATTTATGAGGCATAGCATGAAGGAAAAGGAAAATATACTTGTCATAAGCACGAAAAACGCATTTTCGGAAAACCTTTTAAAGGAGCTTGAAAAAAGAGAAAGGGAAGTGTCGTTTGTAGAAAAAGAGGAGCTTATAAATAATAAGCGCTTTGATATGCTTGCTTTTTATAAAAGCTGCGGCGGAATAATTATAGATATGTTTACACCGCATATTTATGCGCAAAAGGATATATGCGACTTGAGTCCCGAAGAGTGGGAGAAATACAAATATATCTCCGTTAAATATGCAAGAGATTTAGGCGAATACGTACTTAAAAAAGCGGTAAAAAAAGGGCTTAACGTTTTGATTTTAACGTCTGTCGGCGGGGAAGTGCCTATAAAAAACAATATGCTTGTATGTGCGGCGGACGCTTCGGCAATGATGTTTGCAAAGGCGGCGGCGCTTGAGCTTAGAGGGCTCGACGTTAACGTAAACTGCCTTATGCTTTCGTTTAACGACGCCGGCCTCGGAGCTCTTCTAAAAAATGAAGACGAGCTTTTGCTGCATATTCCGGACCATAAAATTATAAGTGCAAAAGAAGCGGCTGTTGCCGCCGCAAATATATACGACGCGGCGAAAAATAAAATTACGGGAAACGTTTTTAAGCTTGACGACGCTTTTTCTCTTGGATATATGAGGGAGTATTGAGTAT
>CAKSBK010000308.1 GCA_934438035.1 uncultured Christensenellaceae bacterium | reverse complement strand
GGATACAGCGTCTTGCCGATAAGCGAGCTTGAGGCTTCGCCTAACCGATAAATTTTTCCGGGTCGGCATATTCGCCGGAAACTATATATTCAAAATGAAGATGCGGTCCTTCTGCGGATTCGAAAGCGGGGGTGCCGGCGGAACCTATTTGCTGGCCGGAGTTTACCTTTGAGCCGGCTTCAACCTCGCAGTCGGAAAGTCCGGAGTAAACGGTAACGGAACCGTCGGTATGCGTTATGTGAACGGTTTTTCCCTTTGTATCATCGCTTTCGACTTTATCGACGGTTCCGGAAAGCGCGGCGCATACTTCGGTATTTTCTTCAGCCGATATATCTATTCCGTTGTGGGTCATCCACATATTAAGCGTCTTATTGAAAACAAGCACTTCGCCGGAAAAATGCTCTGTAATTTGGCCTTTCAGAGGCAGGGTAAGCTTAAGCTTAACGGGTTTTGAGGAGCCGCTTGAGGTTGCCTTATGAGTAGATTCGGGCGTGGGCTCGGGCGAGGCGGCGGTTTTGCTTTCGTCGGGCGCAGCGCTGCTTTGTTCTACGTCGGAAAGACTTTCGGTTTGCTGTTTATCTGCAGCTTCGGCAGGCTTTTTTTCCTCTTTGGGTAAAGAAACTATTACGGTAACGACGCCTATTGCCGCAACGCAGAGTATGAGACAGATGTAAAAAAGATTTTTTTTGATGAAATTCCATGCATTTATAAAAAACATATCAAATACCTCCTTAAAAAAATGTTTCCCGAAAAACGGACGAATTAATCAAAAAAACTTTTACCTATTTTTAAAATAATAAGGAATTTATATAAAACGGGTAGTAAAATATTATTATGAGGAAAAAGAGAACGCAAAATAAGAGAAAAAAGAAAAATAAAAAAAGTTATGCGGTGAAAAACGCAGCGTATATTGCGGCGGTTATCATTGTTGCGGTCGGCGCAATTATATTAGCGCTCGGCGGCAAGACCGAAAAAACGGGATATTTAAAATCCGATTCGCAGAAGATATGCAAGGATGAGTCCGTAATTTTAAAGGTATTTAACGGAACCGAGATGTGCGAAATGAATTTGTCCGAATATTTAAACGGGGTTGTAAGCGCTGAAATGCCGGCGTCATACGAGACTGAGGCGCTGAAAGCGCAAGCTCTTGCGGCAAGGTCATATACATTATATAAGATGAAAAACGGAGGCTGCGCAAAATATAAAGGCGCGGATATCTGCACTTCGCCGGGACATTGCCAAGCGTATTTAAGCGAGGAGGAGCTTAAAAGCGCATGGAAAGAAAATTTCGAAAAATACAGCGAAAAAATAGCGCAGTCGATAGAAGAAACCGACGGATACGTTATTACTTATAACGGAGAGGTTATAGACGCACTGTATTCCGCTTCCTGCGCGGGAATAACAGAAGACAGCGAAAACGTTTTCAGCTATGCGGTACCGTATTTAAAAAGCGTTGAAAGCGAAGATAACGCAGAGGACGAAAGAGTGTTTACGTTTAAAAAAGACGAGCTTATATCAAAGCTTAAAGAAGTTTATGCGGATATTGCGGTTAACGGCGAGCTGAAAAACGAAATAGAGATAATATCGCATTATGAAAGCGGCAGGGCGGCTGAAGTGAGGATAGGAAACACTCGGATTTCTGCGCAGAAACTGAGAAGCATATTAAAGCTGTCTTCAACAATGTTTGAAATAAAGACGGATTCGGACAGCGTAAGCTTTATTTGTAAAGGATACGGGCACGGAGTGGGACTTTCCCAGGTGGGCGCAAACGGATATGCGAAAAAGGGAATGACCGCAGAGCAAATAGTTTGCCATTACTATACCGGTGTAAGGGTGGAAAAGCTCGATAATTGCATGTAAAAAGGTACCGGAAATAAAAAATAAAAAAAATTTTTAAAAAATTTTTTGCCGAATTTTATCGTAAAAATGGTAGTACC
>CAKSBK010000307.1 GCA_934438035.1 uncultured Christensenellaceae bacterium | reverse complement strand
TAAGGAGCTCGCTTTTTTAATTAAAGGCGTTACCATAAACCTTACGGACAGAAGAAACGGCAAGCTCAAAAAGGTTTCATATTCTTACGCCGGCGGCATTGCAGACTTCCTTCTCGACTTAAATAAAGAAAAAGAAACGCTTAATCCGCTTCCTATAATAATAGACGGCGAAAAGAACGGAATTATTGTAGAAATCGCCATGCAGTACACTTCCGACGCAAGCGAAAACATATATTCCTTTGTAAACAATATTCCCACGCCGGAGGGAGGAACTCACGAAACAGGCTTTAAAACCGCGCTCACAAAAGTAATGAACGAGGCTGTTAAAAATTCCGCCGCCGCTTCCAAAGAAAAGGTGAATTTTGAGGGCGACGATTTCAGAGAGGGCTTAACCGCAATAATAGCAATAAAAATGAAAGAGGTTCAGTTTGAAGGGCAAACAAAAACCAAGCTCGGCAACACAGACGCAAAAACGGCGGTTGAATCCGTGGTTTTTGACCAGCTCTCTTCTTACTATTCCGACCTTAACAACGCCGGCATTTTGGCAAAAATAACCGATAAGGCAATAACCGCCGCAAAGGTAAGAGAAGCGGCAAAAAGAGCCAAGAAGGTAGAAAGAGAAAAGAGCAAGGCGGATACCGCCCCGTTAGTAGGCAAGCTTGCAAGCTGCACGGGAAAGGACTATTCCAAAAACGAGCTGTTTATCGTTGAGGGAGATTCTGCCGGCGGCTCCGCAAAAATGGGAAGAGACAGGCGCTTTCAGGCAATACTGCCTTTAAGGGGAAAGCCTCTTAACGTAGAAAAGAAAAAGGTGGATCAGGTCGTTGCCAACGACGAATTTCGCTCTATAATAACGGCTCTCGGCGCAGGCTTTGAAAAGAATTTTAAAATAGAAAATCTTAAATACGATAAAATAATAATTCTCTCGGACGCAGACCAGGACGGCGCGCATATAAGAACGATACTTTTGACGTTCTTCTTCAGATATTATAGAGAACTCGTTCAAAAAGGTCACGTATATATCGCTCAGCCTCCTCTTTACGGCATAAAAAAAGGAAAGACAACGCTTTGGGCGCATACCGAAAAGCAGCTTTCCGAAGCAAAGGCACAGCTTGGAAGAGGCTGCGAGGTTCAAAGATATAAGGGTCTCGGAGAAATGAATAAAGACCAGCTTTGGGAAACCACCCTTAACCCGGAAAACAGAGTGCTTTTACAGGTTACAATTGACGACGCCGCAGCGGCAGACGATATTATATGCGTACTTATGGGCGACAACGTCGAACCGAGAAAGCAGTATATTCAGGAATACGCTAACTTCAACAAAAAAGATAATTTCAAGGCGAAAGTTGAGAACTGAGAATGAAACAGGAATATTCGGATATAATAACCTCTTCTTTAGAAGACGTAATGCATGATTGCTTCATGCCATATGCCGAGCACGTAATTTTAGAGCGCGCTCTGCCGAGAGTTGAGGACGGCTTAAAGCCCGTTCAGCGCAGAATTCTCTACTCTATGTATGAAATGAACCTGCGCCCGGACGCGAAACATAAAAAATCCGCAAGAATAGTCGGCGATACAATGGGTAAATATCACCCCCACGGAGATTCTTCAATATACGGCGCCCTTGCGATAATGAGCCAGGATTTCTCTATGAGCGCGCCTTTGATAGACGGTCAGGGCAACTTCGGCTCTATGGACGGAGACGGTCCCGCCGCAATGAGATATACCGAAGCAAGGCTTGCGCCGATCGCAATGGAAATGCTTAGGGACATTGAAAAAAACACCGTTCCCTTTGCCCTTAATTTTGACGACAGCCTCCAGGAGCCGGTAATCCTCCCCTCCCGTTTTCCCAATCTTCTCGTCAACGGTTCAACGGGAATCGCGGTAGGTCTCGCAACAAATATCCCTCCCCATAATTTAGGCGAAGTCATCGACGGAACGG
>CAKSBK010000306.1 GCA_934438035.1 uncultured Christensenellaceae bacterium | reverse complement strand
CATAACCGCATGGCCCGTGCCCTTTCGTTCGCTCTGCAGGCAAAATTCGCATTTGCCGGAAAAGTATTCGGGAAGCGCGTTTCCGCCGGAGCCGTAAACCATTACGGGCTTTTTTTCCGTTCCGCCGACGGCGGCTCTTATTACCCACTCCGCCATGGGAAGTCCCGCCGCTTTATTTAAAACCTTAGGGAGGGAGGATTTCATCCTTGTTCCCTCTCCCGCCGCCAATATGACAACGCTGCAATTCATCAGTTCGCTCCTTATCTCGGCAAAACGCTTATGCTTTCGCCGTAAACATAAAAATTATCGTTGGGTTTAATATCCTCGCTTAAAAACGCCGCCTTTAAAACCGCTTTATACTCTTTTAAGGTGAAGGACGAGCTTAAGGCGCCGCATATTATATCAGTATACATAAGCCGCTTTCTTAAGGAAATAAAGCTCTTTATTATCGCCTCCGCATGGTCAAAGGCGAGGTCTGCGTCGTTTAATAGGGAAAAGCTGCGCACGGGCTGCTTTTTTGAATAGTCTGTGCTTTGTTTCGCGGATATATTAAGCGTTTCTTCTCCGTATGTTAAGCTAAGAGAATAGCTTTCTTTTAAAACGCTGCCGAAGCGCTCTTTATTTTCCGTAAAATCCGTCACGGTAAACCAAGACGTGTTTTTGGCGTCGTCTCCCGCCTGCGGGGAAAGCTCGTCTTTATCCGCCAGCGCAAGAAATTCCGGGGTTATGACTCTTTGCCTGGGGTCTCTTTTCGGGTCGGAAAGCACGCAGAAAAGAAGCGGGTCTATTCCCTTTAGCCCCGTCTCCTCAAGAAGCTCTCTTGCCGCGGCGTCTTCTATGGGCTCGTCGTAATTTACAAAGCCGCCCGGAACCGCCCTAAAGCCCTTGTAGGGATATCCGCCTCTTGTTATTAAAAGAAGGTCAAGCTTTTCCGTCTTTTTGTCGTAGGCGTAGATGGATAAATCCGCAGTGACGGAGGGAGTCGGGTAATACTTTGTCGGGTCGTATTTTTTTAAATAATCCGCCTCGTCCTGCGTTCTCGGTATATATTCTTTCATAAATCTCTCCTAAAAAATCACTTCGTTTATAACGCCGCCGCCGAGGCACTCCTCGCCGTCGTATAAAACCGCAAATTGCCCGGGGGTGACCGCTCTTTGCTTGTCTTCAAATTCTATTCTAACACAGCCGTCGGGCAAAATGTATGCCGTGCAGGGCTGATCCGGCTGGCGGTAACGCGTTTTAGCAAAAAGCCTCATCTCCGTTTTTTCGGGAGGATTGATGAAGTTGAATTTTTCCGTTACAAGCGCTTTTGAATAGAGCATGGGGCTGTCTGCGCCCTGCTCAACATAGAGTATGTTGTTTTCGAGGTCCTTTTTAACGACGAACCACCTTTCGCAGGTGCCTCTTCCTCCAATGTTAAGCCCTCTTCTCTGACCTAAAGTATAATACATAAGTCCCTCGTGCTCGCCTATATATTCGCCGGAAAGCGTGCGCATTTCCCCCTTGTTTGCGGGCAGGTATTTTTTTAAAAACTGTCTGAATTTGCGCTCGCCTATAAAGCAGATGCCGGTGGAATCCTTTTTATCGTAAACGGGGATATTCGCTTTTTTTGCGATTTCCCGCACCTCGGTTTTTTTAAGCCCGCCGACGGGGAAAACCGTGCGGGAAAGCTGCTCTTTAGAAAGCATGCAGAGAAAATACGTTTGGTCTTTATTCGGGTCTGCTCCCTTTAAAAGGTGTATTCCCTCGTCCGCAAGCCTTGCGTAATGACCTGTTGCCATGAGGTCCGCGCCCGTGTCAAGGGCGAAATCCTTAAAGGCGGCGAATTTGATTTCTCTGTTGCACAGAACGTCCGGGTTGGGGGTTCTTCCGCTTTTGTATTCGCTTAAAAAGTAGGTGAAAACCCTTTGCCAGTATTCCTCCGTAAAATTAACGGTATAGTAG
>CAKSBK010000305.1 GCA_934438035.1 uncultured Christensenellaceae bacterium | reverse complement strand
ATAAAGGCAATGAAAAAGAGCTGAGCGGTTATTGTGAGCTTACTACAAATAATCAAATGGAAATAACTGCGGCGCTTAACGGACTTAAGGCGCTTAAAGAGCCGTGTAAAGTAGATATTTACACGGACTCCGCTTACGTCTGCAACGCTTTTCTGCAAAATTGGATATATGGCTGGCTTAAAAACGGCTGGGTTAACTCCAAAAAAGAGCCGGTTAAAAATAAAGAGCTGTGGCATGAGCTTTACGAAATGACTCTCTTTCATAATGTGACATGGCACAAGGTAAAAGGGCATGCCGACAACGTCTATAATAACAGATGCGATAAGCTTGCGACCACGGAATATAAAAATAAATTGAATGCGTAAAAGCATTTTCGCTCTTGCAAATAAAGGAGTTTAATGCTAAAATATTTCTATCGGGGCATTAGCGCAGCTGGTAGCGCATCACACTGGCAGTGTGGGGGTCAGGAGTTCGAATCTCCTATGCTCCACCAAAAACGCTTTTAATAGTTTTTTTAAAAAACAGCTATTTAAAAGCGTTTTTTTGATGTGATTTTCAGAAGTTTGAGCAAAAAAACATTTTTTTAAAAAAATCGTGTACAAAACGTGTACGTGAAATTTAAATTTCAATCGAATTTAAAAAACAAGTGCGCTTTTTATCCATCGAATATAGGGGAATATATGTTTTTATTGTAGTTTAAACATTACTGTGTCCGAGACGGCGGGCGAGTTATTGAATATTAATCCCCTCGTCTGCGAGCAGCGAGGTGTGAGAGTGCCTAAAATCATGAATGCGGATATGCGGAAGCCCGGCACGGTAAGAAAACAAACGATTTTTATTTTCAATAGAAGTATCGGAAAGACAGGATAACCCGCCGCACACTCTAAAATCAAGCGAAAAGCGCGGTTCTTTAGCTTGCCTTTCTTTATGTTCGGCTAAAGCTTCATTCAATTGTTTGGGCATAACAATATTGCGAATAGAGGATTTATTTTTCGGAACACCCTAAAGAGTATTCAAGCCTGTATGACGCAGTGATACTGAAGGTTGATAAAATAGAAGAAAGCCCCATCGGTTCAGTCGAGTACAAAACTGAAACAGTTTCGCCGCTCGACCCGCAAGGGCTTTCCTCTATCAAAGTAACAGATTTAACGGAACTTGTCAACGAAAAAAAACAAGAAGATACGTTTCGGCATATGAAAACCTTGTAAATTCGCAGAAGTATTCTTCCGTTTTGGATGAAAACGGCTTTGCGGGGAGCGACACAACGAGCGTTAACTTTAAAGCGCCCGAAGAGTATAGCGCCCAAAAGCAGAACGACATACACGAGTATATAAACTCCGCAGACCCGGAAATAAGAGAAGCGGCGCAGGAATACAGAGATAACAAGCATGCGGAATTTAAACGCTTTGACTTAAGCGTCGTAAGCGAAAAGGAAGCGGCGCAGCTAAAGGAACTGTTAGGTGAGGATTACACGGGGTACATGCACAGAATTGACAAAAACGGTTTTGAGCATATAGAAAAAAGGCACGGTTTAAAAGGCAAACGTGACCATACAATGGCAAATTTAAACGACGTTGCGAGAATAGGGTATGTTATGCAAAACGCCGACAGCGTGGAAATTGATACGAAAACAGACGGAGAGATTAAACACCGTTCTAAAGGATATAAGAACTCTCGAAACGAACCCATGAAGAATATAAGATACACAAAAAAAATCAACGGCACAATGCACGTTGTTGTAGCTGTGGGGGAAAACAATACTAAATCCTTATGGGTGGTAACGTCGTATCTTTTGGAAAATGAAAAGAACCTCCGCGTGTCCAATGCCGAAAAATCAAACAATGACTTTAAGTCAGTCGAGGTTTCGACCCCGGACTATACGTCCGAAACGGGCGCGTTCCCTGAGGCTCTTAATAAGAGTATATCCGAGAACGCGGAAAAAAACA
>CAKSBK010000304.1 GCA_934438035.1 uncultured Christensenellaceae bacterium | reverse complement strand
TTTTCGATAATTGAAGCAAGCGTAATCACCTGATCGGTAGTCATTCCCAGCTGCTGAGCTCTTTGCTTATATTCATCCGTATAAATTTGGTTAAACCTGGCAAGCTGTTTACCGATAACGGTCTGCGCGTCCGTTTCGGTATATACTTCGTATGTATCCGGGAATAAATACCCTTCCAAAACATACTCTCTTTTTTCATTCGTCTTGCCGTTAGCTACTATAACCTCGCTTATAAAGTCATAAGAAGCAAATGCGTCGCCTGTGCGCGCAGCGGCAAGGTAATCCTTGTCGTTTTTAAACAATCCTACATTAACTGTATTTTTCGCCATCGCCTCCGCCGTTGAGCCTTCGACAAATGTTATCTTCATGGTGTCATTAATGGAAGTCGGGCGTTTTAACACGCTTACTATTTCGTCAAACGTCATAGACGGCGAAAGCTCAAACGTTCCCGCAAGAAGCTTAGAACTCATATCGGAAAAATCAACGTAAAATTTAAAAGCCGTAGCGCTTCTTATTATGCCGTTTTCCTCAAGGGTTTTGGAAATTGACGATAAGCCCGACCCTCTTTTTATAGTTACTTCAATCGTCTCGGTGTCATTTTTATCGACAGGCGAAACATAATGATTATACGTTAATTTTATACCAAGTGTGAAAATCACGCAGACAACCACAACAGAAATTGCCACTCCTATTATGGGGCGAAGAATGCTGCGCTTAAATTCGCCCTCAGCTTTGTCTTTCTTTTTATTGCGCCCGTTGTTTTTGGGCGGTCTTTTTCTTTCGGTAATTTTATATTCCTTGCTTTCAATTTTATCTGCCATTTAATTTTCCTCTTTAAAAGACGTCAATGTCAAGTTCACAAGCATCGCCTATCATACGGTATACTTCGTTAATAAGAGAAGTCAGCTTATATTCTGCGTTTAAATATTCCGCCGCCTTATTGTTAAAGGAAAGCGCTTCGGTCAACGCCGAAAGCTCTCCTTTAAGGTTTTCATCCGGCTCTTCTTTTGCAATAAGCTGCGTTTCATATTTAAATTTTAACAGCTTATAGCGCTTAAGCATGCCTTTAAGCGCTTCATCTTGGTAAACAGAATCCTTCAAGCGCTTATATTCCAAAAATTCCCGAGAGTCTCTTATACTCGTTGAAAGCAGCTTTGAAGCCGCTAAAACCTCCAAGGACTTATACCTCCATAACTATGGGAATCACCATAGGCCTGCGCTTTGTTTTATTGTAAAGGAAATTAGAAACCTCTCTTTTGACCTTTGCCTTAAGCGCAATTCTTTCGCTTCTTCCCGTGGTATCTTCTTTATTTACCGTTTCGGTTATAAGCTTCTTTGCGCCGTCAATAAGCACTTCCGATTCTTTAACGTATATAAAGCCTCTTGATATTATTTCGACGTCGCCCGCAAGCTCTCCCGATGATTTTTTAATATTTATTATTATAAGCACCACGCCGTCGGTCGCAAGCTGTTTTCTGTCCTTTAAAACGACGTTTCCGACGTCGCCTATTCCAAGCCCGTCAATAAGCACGCTTCCCGACTGTACCGGTTCGCCGAAGACCGCCTTTTTTCCCGAAAAAATAATCGGTCTTCCGAGCTCGGGAATAAATATGTTTTTAGGCTTATAGCCCATACTCTCGGCAACCTGCGCATGGGAATAAAGGTGCCTATACTCCCCGTGAACGGGAATAAAGTACTTAGGCTTTGTAAGGGCAATCATGAGCTTAAGCTCCTCCTGGCAGGCATGACCCGAAACGTGGACCGACGCCTGTTTACCGTAAATAACCGTAGCTCCTTTTCTGTAAAGCATATTTATTACCTCGGAAACATACTTTTCGTTGCCGGGTATAGGCGTTGAAGAAATAATTACGGTATCGCCCTGCTTTATCGTAACCTGAGAATGGTCTCCCGAAGCCATTCTCACAAGACCGCTCATGGGCTCACCCTGCGAACC
>CAKSBK010000303.1 GCA_934438035.1 uncultured Christensenellaceae bacterium | reverse complement strand
GAACCGCAGTGGAACCGGCAAAGTCATGAAAACCAAGCTCGGCAAGCCAGCCGCCGCCCCAAATCCAATGACCGGAAATAGGATAGATTATAAGGCTTATTACCGCAGAATAAATGCAGTATGCAGAAAACTTAGTTCTTTCTGCCATGGCGCCCGAAACAATTGTTGCCGCGGTTGCACAGAATACCGTTTGGAAGATAAAATATGAAAAGAAGCTTACGCCTTCGGGAAGTATTGCGGAATAATCTCCCTGAGTGAAAAGATCGATTCCGCCGAATATTGCTGATTGTGTTCCGAACATTATGCCGAAACCGATAAGCCAATAGAGTGGTGTGCCGATGGCAAAATCCATCAAGTTTTTCATGATGATGTTGCCGGCGTTTTTGGATCTTGTAAAGCCGCCCTCGCACATTGCAAAGCCTGCCTGCATGAAGAATACCAAAGCTGCGCCTAAAAGCACCCAAATGTTATTAACGCTTGAGATTGCCTCTGTGAAGTTAGTCATGTTCTTTCTCCTATCTTATAAATTTAATATTTAACCCTTATGGGTCTTTTTCAATTTAACGACAGGGAGGTGAGGAGGATTTTCTCCTCCTTAAGTCTCTGTTATGGTTTTTAAAAAGGTTAAGCATGGTGTTGCGCCTTATTAAAAGTAAATTGATGTTTATTTTACGCTGAAAAGCAGGTCTCCGTATGAGGGATAAGGCCAGATTTTAGAATCCGTTAAGGTTTCAAGCTCGTCTACGCCTATTCTTAATTCATTCATAGCCGCAAACACTGCGTCCTTATAGTATTTTGCAAGCTCTGTGGTGTCCGTTATATCGCCTGCGTCCATAAGCGCCTTTTCAAGAGCCTTTACGTTAGTATAGGTCGTTCCCGTTAGGAGAGAAAGCTTTGTTATTAACTCTTCTTCGTAAGAGCAATCGGAAAGAGGAGCAAAGCTCTTCTTGGCAAGAGCGGTATCGGAAAGCTCGTGGATATATCTGCTGACTGCAGGCAAAATGTCTTTCTTTACCATGTCTATCATTGTAAGAGCTTCTATGTTTAATATCTTTGAGTAGTTTTCAAGTATAATTTCATAGCGGCTTCTTAACTCTATATCGCTGTAGACCCTGTGCTTGCTGAAAAGCTCGATGTTCTTTTCATGAAGAAGATAAGGCAGGCAGTCGGGTGTGGATTTTAAGTTTAAAAGACCTCTTCTTTCAGCCTCGGCAATCCATGAGTCGTCGTAGCCGTTTCCGTTAAATATTATTCTCTTATGCTCGATTATAGTCTTCTTTATGAGGTCGTGAAGAGCGGTTTCAAAATCGCCCGCGGCTTCAAGGACGTCGGCAAACTGCTCTAATTCTTCGGCTACTGCGGTGTTTAAAACGACGTTTGCGTCGGAAACTGAAGCGGTTGAGCCTAACATTCTGAATTCAAATTTATTTCCCGTAAACGCAAAGGGAGAGGTTCTGTTTCTGTCGGTGTTGTCCTTCGGGAACTTGGGAAGAACGTGTACGCCGATTTTCATCATCTCGGTTTCCTTTGAATCATAAGGAGCGTCTTTTTCTATTGCCTCAAGTACTTCGGTAAGCTCTGTTCCGAGGAACATGGAAACTACCGCAGGCGGAGCTTCGTTTGCGCCGAGTCTGTGATCGTTGCCTGCGCTTGCGACGGAAATTCTCAAAAGATCCTGATATTCGTCTACAGCCTTTATTACTGCGGCAAGGAAGATTAAGAACTGCGCGTTTTCATAAGGAGTATCGCCCGGGTCTAAAAGATTTTTTCCGGTATCGGTAGAAATAGACCAGTTATTGTGCTTGCCGGAGCCGTTAACGCCCGCGAAAGGCTTTTCATGTAAAAGGCAGGTCATATGGTGCTTCTTTGCTATCTTCTGCAAAAGCTCCATGGTGAGCTGGTTGTGGTCAACGGCTATGTTTGTGGTTGTAAAAATAGGTGCAAGCTCATGCTGAGCGGGTGCGACTTCGTTATGC
>CAKSBK010000302.1 GCA_934438035.1 uncultured Christensenellaceae bacterium | reverse complement strand
ATATGAGGCAGGAATTTAAAAACGATCTTGTTTTACGGGCTATAGAAGGCGCATTCCCGATAGAAGAGGCTTTTGCAGATGTCCAGGGGGGAGCGCTTTCGGAATACATTGGCAAAGAAAATGTGCGGTGTGATTATACGCGTATCCCTTTTCTTCTCCAAGCAGATGACGTGTTACTGGTTTGTTCTGACGGCGTCAGCGATACTCTGACGCTTAGACAGATTCGGGATATACTGGCCTTGCCGCCGCAGGTGTGCTGCGAACAGCTTGAAAAGGCTATCTTGGATGCCGGAAAACCAAATCAGGATAATTATACGGCGGTTGTTTTAAAATATCACGGTAAAGTGGAGGAAAAAATATATGGAAGCAAATAAAATGTTCAATAAAAAGATAATCGTAGTTTTATTGCTGATAATTGGTTTTGTCGGCATTGTGTTAGGTATTTTAGGGTTAGCCAGCGGAGGAGGCATGGATCCGTATGAAGTCCGTAACGGCATCGCTATGGTATATTCAACGGTATATGACAGCCAGGGTAACAGCGAAAGCGGTTGGGGTACCGGCTGGGCGATCGGGAAGTCCGGAAAACCCGTTCAGTACATTGTGACCAATGGCCATGTAGTAGAAAAAGCCTATACATATCCGCGCTATGACGCTACTAAGTTTGGCGGAGAAATCAGAGTATACTTTTCCGCAGCGGAAAATGACTATGTACAGGCAAAGGTTGTATATTTCTCGGCATCAAATGAGAAGGATATCGCTATACTTGAATTGCCGTCTGCAACCGATAAACGTACTGCGTTAACACTTCGCGATTCCGACAGCGTAAACATCGGAAGCACTGCATATGCGCTGGGGTACCCGGGCGATTCAGTTAGGCAGCAGGATTTTGTTACCTATGATAAGGACGATGTAACCATGACGCGGGGTATCATAAGCAAACGCACCACGACCAATTATTCAACCTACGAGGCTTTTCAAATGGACGTTTCAATCGCAGGGGGAAATTCCGGCGGTCCTTTGGTAGATGAAAAGGGTAATGTAATTGGTATAAATACGGCAGGTGCATTGGATCCTACTACTGGCGTTCCCGTGGGTATGAATTACGCCATTACTATTAATGAGTTGATCAAGATTCTGGATTCGGAGAAAATTGACTATACCATGAGCGGATCGGGCTTCAGTAAACCTTGGATGGGGTACGTGTTCCTGCCTATCGGTCTGATTGCGCTTGCCGGCGGAATCGTTATGCTGCTGCAGTTGCAAAAGAACAAAAAATCGGCGGTTTCTTCCGATGCTGACGGACAAAATCCTGTGTCCTTAAAGAATCATGCTGTATTAGGAAAGCGTTATATTCTGCGCGGAGTAACAGGCAAATATGCAGGGCAAAATTTTGATTTGGGCAAAAGCAAGGTAACGCTCGGCCGTGATCCCGCCACATGCAATATTGTGTTTGACAAAAATACGCCGGGGATCAGCGGACGGCATTGCCAGGTGACGTATGATCAAAATCAAGAGTGTTTTCTGCTCATGGATTTGGGCTCTTCTTACGGTACCTTCCTCGGAAACGGCAAAAAGCTAACGGCAAACGTAGCTGAAAAGTTGTCTGCCGGAGATACCTTCTATCTGTGTGACAGCGCAAATCGGTTTGTTGTCACTAAGGAGTAATTCTATGGACAGGTATTGTTTGAAAGACGGAAGAATACGCGAAGTCTATGAGGAAGCGTGCGTCGGTTTTGAACCGGCGTTCATCTTCCATCTGGATGCAGACGGCGGAATAGAGCAGGTTGCTCAAAAGCCTAACTTATCCAATGGTGAAGGAATGCTGATGTATGCTGGAGAGCTCTATGTAGAACCGCTTGAGATACAAATTGAGTTTATAAAAGCAGCCGGAGCAGAGCATTGGCTGAAAGCAGTTATATTACGACATACGGAAAGGGTACGGCAGATTGCGGAGGATCTCTGCGTAATGGTTGAAATCAAGGAG
>CAKSBK010000301.1 GCA_934438035.1 uncultured Christensenellaceae bacterium | reverse complement strand
GGCACATTAATCTGCATATCCGAAATAATAAGTCTCATAGCGCCCTCCTTTTTATAGAAATTATTTCCATAAAATAAAAAAAGCATACTAAAAACAAATTAACGGGGAAAATAAAGCCGTGAAAGAACCGGCTTACGTATTATTTGTTTTTATATCCGACGGAATTTTCGGCTGGTGCGCCAAGCTTATATATAAGCGCTTTAAACCTCAAAATAAAAAAAGAGTTTTTAAAACTCCCGGGTCTTTTAAAGCTTACTCTGTAGCCGCTCTGCAAAATAGCTCACGCTATACTTTTTATTTTATGCAAGGTGATTTATCCTGCGTTTTTTAGCGTCTTAAACTCTCTGTATCTCTCCGGAAATCTCTGCGTAATAAATCTGTTTTTTATATGCTCTTTTCTCTTTGAATCAGTGCTTCTTTTAAAAAAGCGCATTAAAAAAGACGCATAAGCGTCTTAAATTACGGGCGTATCATTCTAAGCTCGTCGTGTATTATTTTTACGTCAAAACGCATTTCTTTATAAATCTCGCCGTCAATCTGCACGGATACGGGGTTTTTAAATTCCGCTCTTACCTCCTTTAAGCGCTCAAAAACCGTAAAGTCCTGATGAGTTATCTGTCCCTGCATGAGCTTCATAAGACCTATGGGAACCTGCGGCTTTGTCAAATTGTCTATGAGAACCATATCCATAAGTCCGTCGTCAATTTTTGCCTCCGGCGCAATTCTAATTCCTCCGCCGAACTGTTTTCCGTTTGCGGCGCATACAATCATGGCGTTGTGCGAAGTCTGCCTTCCGTCTCTTTTAAGCTCAAGTCCATAGTTTTTAAACTTTAAAAGGCTTATCAGCAAAGATACAAAATACTTGCTTTTTCCCTTTAAAAAACCCTTTTTCATGCATCGCTGCAAAATTTCCACGTCTATTCCCGTGCCTATCGCATTTATTCCTCTTACACCCGAGCATTCCATATAATCCGTATATTTCGGCTCACAGGTTAAAAGTATATCCACCGCCTTATGAGCGTCAACGGGTATTCCCGCTGCCGCCGCAAAATCATTTCCGCTTCCGCAGGGTATCATTCCGAAAACGGTATTTTTTGGGTCTGTTATTCCGTTTATGACCTCGTTAACCGTGCCGTCTCCGCCCATGGCAATAACCGTGCCACCGCCGTTTTCCGTTAACTTTCTGGCTATTCTTATTCCGTCCTTTTCACCGCTCGTTTCATGCAGCATATAAGCTTTGCCTGCAGAGCGCAGCCGTTTTTCCACCGTCGGCAAAAAGGACTCCGCAAGACCGCAGCCTGCGTGAGAGTTGTAAATTATATTAAGCATATCTCTTCCGTAAAAATATTTTTAAAGCTCTATGCCTATAGGGCAATGGTCGCTTCCTAAAATTTCGCTAAAAATATATGCGCCTTTAATGCGCTCCCTTAGGTCTTCCGAAGTTATAAAATAGTCTATTCTCCAGCCGATATTTCTCTGCCTTGCATTAAAGCGATAGCTCCACCACGTATATGCCTCGCTGTCATCAGGATATAGAAGCCTGTAGCTGTCTAAAAATCCGGCGCTTAAAAGCTCGCTTAATTTAGAGCGTTCTTCGTCTGTAAAGCCTGCGTTGCCTCTGTTCGCCTTTGCGTTTTTTATATCTATTTCCTCATGTGCGACGTTTAAATCCCCGCACAATATAACAGGCTTTTTTTCCTTAAGAGAACATAAATGGTCTTTCAGCTCTTCTTCAAAATCCATGCGAAAGTCAAGCCTTGTAAGCTCTCTTTGTACGTTTGGGCTGTAACACGTAACAATATATTTATCCGGATACTCCGCGGTTATTACCCTGCCCTCGGGGTCGTCCTGTCCGTTAAGTCCGAATACTATATTAACGGGTTCTTTTTTAAAATACATCGCCGTGCCGGAATACCCCTTTTTAACGGCGCTGTTAAAAACGCCGCCGTACCCTTGCGGAAAAAACTCCGCCTGAGAGGGCTGAAGC
>CAKSBK010000300.1 GCA_934438035.1 uncultured Christensenellaceae bacterium | reverse complement strand
TCCCGGAACTATTCCTCCGCCGAGCACTCTGTCAAACTCGCCTATTTGCGTCTTTATTCTCCCCGAACGCTCCGAGGTCACCTCCGCAAGCTTTTTTACTCTTGACTTATCAAACTTTACCCCAGAGGTTTTTAAAGAGGATCTTTCCAAAACCACAGCTTCTTCCGTAAGGGTGTTCCACTCTCCGCAGGAGGGGCATTTTCCCATCCATTTCACGCACTCGTACCCGCAAGAAGAGCATACGAATTTTGTTGTAGGCTTAGACATTCAGTTCACTCACCTTTATATATCTTACTATATCCGCAGAGTCGTTATATCCTCCCGTTATGTCATACCAACAGATGTTATCTCCGTCAGCCTCGGCGAGATACGCCCTTGATATGTTTGTATTAAGCCTCATGCTCTGCTTTGTCGCGCTCATATATAAATAAACGCACTCGTCTTTTGAATACACAACTCCCGCGTCGCACATATCGAAATTCAGCACATCAGAAGCTATCAAAATTGCGTCGTCTCCGCTCATTACGTAAAGGTCGGTAGGCGCGCCTATCGTAGAAGATAAAAATGCAACGTCCTTGCCGTTTGTTTTAGGGCTTCTTACGGATTTTCCCGTTTCTATTACATTCTCTTCCCCCGTTTTTACGTTTACGAGAGATATGGCATAGCCTGACTCTTTATCGGATGGTATGGCATAGCATAGAATATCCCCGTAAATATGCGCCTGGGTAGGAAGACCATCCTGAGACTGAAACACCTTATATGTTACCGCTTCTCTTGAAACTAAATCGTAAAGATAAAGCCTGTCTGTTTCGTCCCCTGCCTGCTGCATAAACGCAAGAATATTCCCGGAAAGAGAAAGCTTGGGAGCGGCGTACACATAGTCCTTTATTTTAAACTGCGTTCCGCTTTTTCTGTCATATCCGCATATTCTTCCTCCGTTTTCCGCCTGAGCGTCGCACCATACTATATAGTCGTCGTTCATGACAAAATTAATTAGGTTTTCATACTGCACGGATATGTTAAGCTTCTTTTCTTCTTCGGTGTTTATGTTATATACGATGATATTGTTATAAACCTGCACCCCTTTAACCATTGACGCAGTTGAAAAAACCAGGCTGTCGCCGTATAAATAAGGGTCGCTTACCGTAGAATAGCTTAATTTTGCCTCATGCTGTGCCGAAGAAAAATCCGCTTCGGAATCCGTAGGCTTTTCGTCCACCGTTACGGAATTTACAAACGAGCTCGGAGTGTATCTTACCGTAGGAAGCGGCGAAAACAGACCTTTAAGCAGCGGTATTATAAGAAATATCAAAAGGAGCACCGCCGCCGCTAAAGCCGCAAGACATATAAGGCAATATATCAGCATTTGCTTCTTTGAGGAAATATATTTTTGCTTTCCTTTTTTTATTTTGAATCTCTTTGCCAATTTATTTTTCTATTAAGCAAACCGCAGTTGCGGAGACGCCCTCCTCTCTTCCTTCAAAGCCCATTTTTTCGGTTGTAGTCGCCTTAACGCTTACATTTTTAATATCAGTACAAATCGACTTTGCAATATTTCTTCTCATATCGTCGATATAATTCTTAAGCTTGGGTCTCTGTGCCGTTACCGTGACGTCTATATTTTTAACCGAATATCCCTCTTTTTTAACGGCGTCATAAGCTTCTTTTAAAAGCTTTATGCTGTATATGTCCTTATATTTCATATCGTCGTCGGGAAAGAGCCTGCCGATATCCCCCAGCGCAGCGGCACCCAAAAGGGCGTCTATTACGGCATGCGTAAGAACGTCTGCGTCGGAATGACCCAAAAGCCCTTTTTCATGAGGAATTTCCACTCCCCCCAATACAAGCTTTCTTTCGGGAACAAGCCTATGTGCGTCATATCCGAAACCCACTCTCATTTGTTTATCATCCTCGCATCTGAATTTTTTAAGGTCCTCTTTAAAAGTCAGCTTCATATTCATTTCGTTATGATCAACCACTTCGGGATACACCCCTATGC
>CAKSBK010000299.1 GCA_934438035.1 uncultured Christensenellaceae bacterium | reverse complement strand
GCGCCTCCCGATATGATTTCGCTTGTATCTGCGGGAAGGTATTTTTCCAGATTATTTACGGTAAGTCCTCTTGAGCCGATTACGGCGACGCGCATTTTTGATTTCCTTTCATACAATTTTAGATATACTGTATATCTGTTTTGAATATTCTAACACATAATGGCTATAAAATAAATATACAATATGTTTAAAAAGGGGTGGCTCATGGCTATAAAAAGTGTTTCAATAAGAATAGAAGAAGAAATGCTCGAAAAGCTCGCGTTTGTTGCGGATTATGAGGGGCGCTCCGTAAACAGCCATATTCTTGTGCTTATAAGGGAAAATATAAAGAAATTTGAAGAGGCTAACGGGGAAATATCGGGCAGTATACGCCCGGATATAAACGTTAAGCCGACAAGAAAGAAATAAAAGTTATAATAAACCCGATAAATTTCGCGTCGGTAAAACAAATATAAGGGCATATTATTTAGCATTACTTAAAGCGCTGTGAAAAACGGCGCTTTTTTTATGTGCATATCTGTATTTTCAAGGAAATATGCGTTTTTAAAATGAGAACAAAAAAACCGCTTAAAAGCGGTTTTTTCTGGAGCTGATGAGCAGATTCGAACTGCCTACCTCTTCATTACCAATGAAGTGCTCTACCAACTGAGCTACATCAGCGCACGACAATTATTATAACGGATGGACGGGATTATTGCAAGAGTTTTTTTAAAATATGTTAAATTATATTTTATATGCCTGCAAAAATAAGAAAGCCCCGAAAAACGGGGCGGTGTAAAAAACGTTATGCTATTTTTTCAAGCTTGGCGTGTACTAAAAAAAGTGCGTCCGCAAATTCGTATGTGCATGTCTGCATTGAAACTATTTTGTCTTCTCCCGTAACTTCAACGTCCGTTTCGATAAGAGACTTGCTCTTCCAAACTTTTAATTGCGCATTAAAATCATCGGGCGTTTGGAAGCGTATGGTAGAATAGCCCTTGCTGTTATCTGTTATATATGCGGAAAAAACGTGAAGCTTATATACTGAATCCGGAGTATATAAATACATATACGGGTGGTTTTCGTAATAATCCTGCTCTCTGTATTCGCAAAGCGAAGCAAACATTTTTCCGCTTTTCATGTGGTGACCGTAAATTATTGTGTTGTCGTCGCTGAAGTCCGCTTCGTTTTCACGATCAATAAACAGACAGCCGTTTTTGTTTTGAGTTTTGTCAAAGGTGTGCGTAAGGTAAAAGGAATTATCGCTGCCTTTAACAATGGGATAATTTATAACGGTTCCGGGGCTTGATATCCAGCCGACAATGTCTGAATTCAGGGATTTAAGCGCGGAAAAGTCGATGTTCTCGATATCGTCGGGAAGAGCCTCGGAAGAATCGCCGTTCGGTTTTGAGGAAGGCATGGCGATTTCTATGAGATTATTATATTCGTTATCGCCGACTGCGTATTCCGAAGAGATTTCTATTAGCTTATATACCGAAAATGCAACGAGAGCGACGCATATCGCAAGTATTATTATAAGTATGACATTGCGCGCCTTTGAATTGTTTTTTTTGTTTTTGTTTGATTCTTCATTTTTCATGCCTACATTATAACATATATTGCCGCGCGGTCAACATTATTGGGCGGGCGGGAGCATAAAATAATTCATGGGAGGTGCAAAATGAAAAACAATCTTTTGATTGCGGCGGCGGTAGCGGGTCTTGCGGTGATAGGAGTTGTTCTTACGGTAAAATGTATTACGCCGAAAACGATGAAAACGGCGAATACGACGGACAGCGCTCAGTATAATTGGTATTTTAAACAAACGGCGCCGGGCGAACAGCCTACCGTTTGCGACAATGTGGATTTTCTTGACGATTACGACCTGATTTACATGGGAAATAAAGATGAAAAGAAGATATATTTAACTTTTGACATGGGTTATGAAAACGGATATACGCCGGCGATTTTGGACGCACTTAAAAAACACGGGGCGAAGGCGGCGTTTTTTGTTACGGGGCATTACC
>CAKSBK010000298.1 GCA_934438035.1 uncultured Christensenellaceae bacterium | reverse complement strand
AAGTGTTCACAAGCTGGGGCAGAGAGACTATAAAGAAGTTTACAAAGGAGCAGATATCTGCTGCGTTAAAGGCGCTTGATTCGGGCGAATACGGAATAGTATTGCGCGCTAAGGGCGTTGTTGCGGGAGAGGACGGCAAGTGGATACATTTTGACCACGTTCCCGGCGAAGCGGATGTAAGAGAGGGCAGCTCGTCCGTTATAGGCAGACTATGCGTAATAGGTTCAAAGCTTGACGAGGAAAAGATTTCCGAGCTGTTTGGGGTGAAGTAAATGAATATGATACCCGTATTTTTGTTCACGGGCTTTCTTGAAGCGGGTAAAACCAGGTTTATTCAGGGTATTTTGGAGGACGAGCGCTTTAACGCGGGCGAAAGGACGCTTCTGTTACAGTGCGAAGAGGGCGAAGAAGAGCTTGACAGCTCAAAATTCTCGTTTGACAATATTGCGGTTTACCCTATAGAAGACGTAAGCGAATTATCGCCCACGGCTCTTTCAAAAATGGCTAAAAAAGAGAGCGCTGAGAGAGTAATTATAGAATACAACGGAATGTGGAATTTAAACGACCTTTTCAATAACCTACCGCCTGATTGGGGAATTGCGGAGGAGATATTCTTTGTTGATTCAACATCCGTTATGAGCTATAACGCAAATATGAGAAGCCTTGTTGTGGATAAGCTTAATACGGCGGAGCTTGTTATATTTAACAGAGTTACGGAAAAGACCGATAAAATGGAGCTTCATAAGCTCGTAAGGGGTATAAGCCGATCTGCTGATATCGCCTATGAGGATATTACGGGAAAGACGGAATATGACGAAATTGAAGATCCTCTTCCCTTTGATATAGAAGCGCCGATAATTGAAATTAACGACGAGGATTACGCTTTATGGTACAGAGACCTCGTTGAAGATATGAATAAATACGACGGTAAGACCGTTCGCTTTAAAGGGCATGTTGCAACAAACGGCAGGCTTCCCTCGAACACGTTTATTGCGGGAAGACACGTCATGACCTGCTGCGAGGCGGACATTAAATACTCCGCAGTGGTTTGTAAATGGACGGGAGCGTTTAAGCCGAAAAATAAGTCCTGGGTAACGCTTACGGGAACCGTAAATATTCAGTATTCAAGGGTGTATGGCAAAAAAGGACCGGTGATAACCGTAACGGCGCTGGAGGCTGCGCAAAAACCGGAGCAAGAGGTTGCGACGTTCTATTGATTTTAGCCTTTTTAAGATCTGCGGCAGGTGTCCGCAGGTCTTTTTTGTTGCTTAAGAGTGCTGTTTATGGTACATCTGTTATGAGATAATAAATTAAAATGAGGAGGTATGCTTATGACTACTTATGAGATAATAATAACGACGCTTTTTGCGGTGACATGCGCAGCTGTATTGATTCTGCTGTTAAAGAAAAGTTTTCCGAAAGGCGAAAAAGAAGCAGACCTAAAGGAAAGCATAAAAAATCAAAACGAGCTTATGATAAAGCTTCTTTCGGGAGTCTCACAATCAAACAGGGAACAAAACGAGGCAATGAGGGCTCAGCTTGACAGGCGGTTAAGCATGCTTTCAAGAGAAAACTCCGAAAAGCTTGAACAGATGAGAAGAAGCGTGGAAAGCGGTCTTTCGTCGGGCGTAAGAAACGGAATCGAGGGCAGCTTTAAAAGCGTATCCGAGCAGCTTGAAACGCTGGCTCGCTCCTTAGGCGAGCTTAAAAACATGAGCGGAGACATAAGCGGCTTGAAGAGAGTTTTGGGAGGAATAAAGCAGCGGGGAAATTGGGGAGAAGCGCAGCTTGAGTCAATACTTTCTGATATGCTTGCACCGGAATATTATAAAGAACAGTTTTGCGTTGCCGGAGGAAGAGAAGCGGTGGATTTTGCGGTTAAGCTTCCCGGGGAAGACGTTTATCTTCCTATTGATTCGAAATTTCCCATGGAGAGATATGAGGCGGTTATAAGGGCGCAGGATACCGGAGACACTGCGCTTTTAAAAAAGGCGGGGGAGGATATAG
>CAKSBK010000297.1 GCA_934438035.1 uncultured Christensenellaceae bacterium | reverse complement strand
GAGTTACATTATGAACAAAACAAAAAGACTGGTTTTCTGCATAGTCGCTGCGCTTGCGGTAATCCTTCTTGTCGTCCTTTCCTGCTTAAAGCTGGATTTTGACGTCACCGAAACTGCTTGGGCACTTTTTCCGCCCGTACTCGCAATAGCGCTTGCCCTCATCACAAAAGAAGCGTACAGCTCTTTACTTATGGGCGTTCTTGCAGGCGCTCTTATGTATAACAAGTTCGACCTTGTCGGAACCATTAACACTGTTACAAACGACGGTCTTATCTCCGCCGTTTCGGGAACCGCGGGAATATTCATTTTCCTCGTGCTCTTAGGCGTAATAGTCGCTTTAATAAACAGAGCCGGCGGCTCCGAAGCTTTCGGAAGATGGGCTGTTAAACACGTTAAAACAAAAACCGGCGCCGTTCTCGCCACTTTCGCTTTAGGCGTTCTTATTTTCGTAGACGACTATTTTAACTGTCTTACCGTTGGTTCTGTTATGCGCCCGGTTACGGATTCCAAAAAGGTTTCCAGAGCGAAGCTTGCATATTTAATTGACGCTACCGCCGCTCCCGTATGCATGATTGCCCCCATATCTTCCTGGGCTGCAGCAGTTACGGTCGCCGTAGCGGGAACCTCAATTGCAGAAAGCGTTTCCGGCTTCAGCCTTTTCTGCAACGCAATTTTCTATAACTACTATTCTCTTCTCACATTTGTTTTCATAATCGGCATGGCTCTCTTAAAGCTTGACTACGGTCCTATGAGACTGCACGAATATAACGCCGAAAAATACGGCGATCTCTTTACATCGGGTAAGGAAGAAGAAGAGGAGGACAATAAAGCTTCTCATAACGGAAAAGTAATAGACCTTGTTATACCCGTTATAGTTCTTATAATATGCTGCATATGCGGTATGCTCTACACAGGCAAAATACTTGAGGGTGCTTCAATAATCGACGCTTTTTCCGATTGCGACGCCACAGTAGGACTCCCCTTAGGTGCGCTTGTTTCCCTTGTATTTACGATAATATACTTCATCGGAAGAGGGCTTATTGACTTTAAGAGCTCCATGGAGTGCGTTCCCCAGGGCTTCTGCGCAATGGTACCCCCGATTCTTATTCTAACGCTTGCAACCGCTCTTAAGAACATGACCGGTCTTTTAGGCGGCGCGGCTTACGTTGCTTCCCTCATGGAGGGCGCTGCAGCAGGACTTGCGAACTTCCTGCCCGCTGTTATATTTATCGTCGCCTGCCTGCTTGCCTTTGCAACAGGAACATCTTGGGGCACGTTCGGAATATTGATTCCGATAGTTGTTGAAATGTTCAGCGCCGACAGCTCCATTCTCATAATCGGAATTTCCGCCTGCCTCGCCGGCGCCGTTTGCGGAGACCATTGCTCTCCCATTTCCGACACCACTATCATGGCTTCCGCAGGAGCAAAGTGCAACCATATAAACCACGTTTCAACGCAGCTCCCCTACGCAATAACCGTTGCGGTAATATCCTTTATCGTCTATGTAATTGCCGGCTTTACGCAGAATCCTTACCTGCTTCTTGCGATAGGCGTCGTACTTACGTTAGGCACGCTCTTTGTAATAAAGGCTATTCTTAAGAACAGACCCGTTAAGGATTTAAGAAGCGCCGAAGCACAAAAAGAAGAGTAATTGAATAATTAGCTGCAAAGGCGCCCAAAAAGCAACTGCTTTACGGGCGCCTTTTTTCTTGCGCAAATAGATTCTCCCCTCCCCGTTTTCAAGAGTAATAAGCTCTCTGCCCGTTGCCCTTATAGACTTATACGCAACGCATGCTTTATCTAATAGCCTGCAAAGCCGCTCCCATGCCGAATGGCTTGTAGTTGTTCTGTGCGCCGTATGGAGTATTTGTTCATCGTTAAAAAGCCCCCACAGCTCACGCATTGCAACTATTTCATTTTTGCCGTTTCGCCGAGGGACCGAATATCCGAATTTGGTATGCACCCACAATCCCTCGTCATTAAAAGAGAGGATGTCATACAAAAGCAG
>CAKSBK010000296.1 GCA_934438035.1 uncultured Christensenellaceae bacterium | reverse complement strand
CTTTAAAGGGAGAGCAGCCGCAATGGGGTACGCTTGTATTCAATTACGAAAAAAATCAGGTTATAAGCTTTCTTATCTCTAACGCCTTATTCTGGTTTCAAAAATATCACATTGACGGGATTCGCGCGGACGCCGTTTCTTCAATGCTTTATCTTGATTTTTGCCGCCCGGAGGGAATGTCAAGAAAAAATGTTTTCGGCGGCAATTATAATCTTGAAGCGATTAATTTCATAAAAAAACTTAATGACGCAGTGCATTCGCGCTTTAAGGGCGTTATGATGATAGCCGAGGAAAGCTCTTCATTTCCAGGAGTTACGGGCGAAACGAAAAACGGCGGCCTCGGTTTTGATTATAAATGGAATATGGGCTGGATGAACGATACTCTTAAGTATTTTTCCATGGACCCTATTTACAGAAAATATCATCATAACCTGATTAACTTCCCGATGATGTACGCCGCAAGCGAACACTTTATTTTACCCTATTCCCACGACGAATGCGTTCACGGAAAAAAATCCATGGTAGATAAAATGAGCGGGGATTATTGGCAAAAATTTGCCACGCTTCGTGCGCTTTACGGCTTTATGTTTGCGCACCCGGGTAAAAAGCTGATGTTTATGGGCGACGAGTTTGCGCATTTCGCAGAATGGGACGAAAAGCACGAGCTTGACTGGTTTTTGTTAAATTACGATTCTCACCGCTTAATGAGAGAATACGTAAAGGATTTAAACAAGCATTATGTTAAAAACCGCAGTCTTTACGAGCTTGAAGAAAGCTGGGACGGCTTTAAATGGCTCGTTGCGGACGATAACGAAAACAGCGCAGCTGCGTTTATGCGCTTAAGCACGCTAAAAAATTCAAAAGAGAGAATGACGGTATGCGTTTTTAACTTTACGCCTGTTGTAAGGTATGATTATGTAATAGGCATGCCGTATTACGGAACGCTTAAAGAAAAGCTCAACAGCGACAGCGAAAAATACGGAGGAAGCGGCGTTTTTACCGGAAAAGTGACGACGGATAAAACGCCTTGCGGAGATTTTAAATATTCCGTCAGGCTTATTTTGCCCCCGCTGAGTGCGGTTTATTACGACTTTAAGGAACAAAACATAAATGAAGAAAACGAGGAGGATTTTTAATGGTAACGTCAAAAAAATGCGTGGCTATGCTGCTTGCCGGCGGACAGGGCAGCAGACTCGGGGTACTTACCCGCCACAGAGCAAAGCCTGCCGTTCAATACGGCGGAAAATACAGAATAATTGATTTTCCGCTTTCCAATTGCGTTCATTCCGGAATAGATACCGTCGGCGTACTGACTCAATATCAACCGCTTGAGCTCAACTCATATATCGGGACCGGCGCGTCATGGGATCTTGACAATTTAACTGGCGGCGCTTATGTTCTTCCTCCTTACGTAAAAGGCGGGGAAAAGGGTGAATGGTACAGCGGAACCGCAAATGCGATTTATCAGAATATTTATTTTATAGAGCGGTACAATCCGAAATACATCGTGGTTTTATCGGGCGACCATATTTATAAAATGGATTACGCAAAAATGATAGATTTTCACGAGAAAAACTCCGCAGACGCAACCATTGCGGTAATTAAAGTGCCTATGGAGGAAGCTTCCCGTTTCGGAATAATGAATACAGACTCTGATTTGAGAATAAACGAATTTGAAGAGAAGCCGAAGGTTCCGAAAAATAACATGGCTTCAATGGGCGTTTATGTTTTCACATGGGAAGTGGTTAAAAAATATCTTGAAGAAGACGCAAATAACCCCAATTCTTCAAATGATTTCGGAAAGAATATAATTCCCGCAATGTTAAACGGCGGTGAAAAGCTGTTTGCATATCCGTTTGAAGGTTATTGGAAAGACGTCGGCACGGTAGACAGCCTTTGGGACGCAAATATGGATCTTCTTTCGGATTCGCCGGATCTTGATTTATCGGACGCGTCATGGAGAATTTATTCAAGAAACCCCAACATGCCTCCGCAGTATGTAGCCAAAAGCGCAGACATTAAAAG
>CAKSBK010000295.1 GCA_934438035.1 uncultured Christensenellaceae bacterium | reverse complement strand
AGCTTTCTGAAATGAAAGACGCTTCTTTTATAAGCCTTTTAGGCTCAAGGGAGCTAAGGTCTATCTGTGACAAATTCTGCCACAGGGCGGGCTTTGAGCCTAAAATTATATTTGAAAGCGACAGCCCGGCTGCCGTAAGAAATATGATAGCGGCGAAAATGGGCGTAGGCTTTTGGCCGGAATTTACATGGGGCAGTCTTGCGACAAAAGATATATTGCTTTTGGATATTATTGAACCGAGCTGTCATAGAGATATACTTATCGATTATAAAGAAAACAAGGTGGATTGTACTGAAGTTGTGGAATTTTTTGAATATTTGAAGGCATTTTTCGTAAGAAAGCTTTCTGAATCCATACTTTTAAACGGTCAAAGAGGATAGTTTATTAATTAAAAATATAATCAGTATCGTATCAAATACATAACATCAATGTTATGTATACAAAGCTTGTCTTTTAAGTTGTTTTGATGTATTATATGTATGTTGTCTATTAAGACGTTTTGAGTTTTTTCAAAGAATGTGAATAGAGGTAAATTGATTTGTCTTTCTCTGAAATTGAGTTTATTTTTATATTTTTACCGATATTTTTGGCAGTTTACTATATAATTCCGGTTCGATTCAGAAACATTTGGACTGTCGCGGGCAGCGCGTTTTTTGTGATATACGGAATGCGCGGCACGCCTATAAACATTTTATTTTTGGCTATATCGTTGGCTGTGAACTTTTTTCTTGCGATTGAGATTGCAGAGAACGGAAGAAAGAGCAAATTATGGCTTGTATTAGGAATAATATATAATTTCGGAAGGCTTGTTGTCTATAAATATACCGATATCTTTATAGACGCGATAAATTCTGCGGCGGGAACTTCTCTTCCGCTTTTGAACCTTTCCATGCCGCTCGGAATAAGCTTTTATACTTTCTGCGTTGTAGCATATCTTGCAGACGTATATAAAAGGAAAATAGATGCACAGAGAAACGTTATAAAATACGGCGCATATATGTTGTTTTTCCCAAAGTTTATCTCCGGTCCGATAACGAGATACGGCGAGCTTGCGGGCGCTTTGGATGCGCCTAAAACTCGTTTTGAGGATTTTGACGACGGTTTAAGGGAGTTTATATTGGGACTGGGCTTAAAAGTGCTTATTGCAAACAGGCTTTCTGGAGCATGGAATGCCGTTTCGGTAATAGGCTTTGAGAGTATTTCCACCCCGCTTGCGTGGCTGGTGATAAACGCATACAGTCTGCAGCTTTATTTTGACTTTTACGGTTATTCGCTTATGGCTATAGGCATAGGCAGAATGATGGGCTTCAATCTGCCGCAGAATTTTGCTCACCCTTATTATTCCACCTCTATGACGGAATTTTGGAGAAGGTGGCATATGACGTTAAGCTCGTGGTTTAGAGACTACGTCTATATTCCTTTAGGCGGAAGCAGAAAGGGCTTCGGGTTTACGGTCTTAAACCTTCTTATAGTATGGCTGTTTACGGGCATGTGGCACGGAGCAAGCGGCAATTATATTGTTTGGGGCCTTTTTCTGTTTGTAGTAATACTTATTGAAAAGCTGGGGCTTAAAAAGCTGCTTGATAAGTCAAAGATATTCGGGCATGTTTATATGCTGCTGTTAATTCCGTTAAGCTGGCTTCCGTTTGTAATAACAAAATTGAGCGACGTTGGAGTGTATTTAACAAGACTATTTCCCTTTTTCGGAGAGGGCATAAACGTTTTCAAAGGGGATTTTGCAAAAAATTTGGCTATATATTGGCCGTTTATGCTGGCGGGAATTATACTTTGCCTTCCGTTCGGAAGAAAGCTCTACGACCGCTTTAAAAAGAGCATACCTATGACGATAATCCTTGTGCTCGTTTTCTGGGCGGCGGTTTACTGCATTTATAAGGGTATGAACGACCCCTTTATGTATTTTAATTTTTAAGGAGAAAAGGATATGAACAGAATTAAAAAATATCTTTTGGAGGAAAAAACATGAAAAGCTACTTAGCACCAACAGTTGACGTTCTTACGTTAAAAAC
>CAKSBK010000294.1 GCA_934438035.1 uncultured Christensenellaceae bacterium | reverse complement strand
GCGTATCCCCGTGCCGAAGCACTTTTTAAGATACTCTCCGCAGGTCTTTTTTGAAGGCACAAAAGACGTAAACAGAGCTACGGTTCCGCTTACGTTTTCGTCTTTTTCATCGGCATATTGAATTGTTGATACGACCTGCTCTACTATCTTTGTGATTAAAGCTTCAAGGTCTATGTTTTGTAAATCAAACGCCATTTCGCACCTGCTTAAAGCCAATATATTTCTTCATATATTATTATAAATGTACGCACAATAAATGTCAATATAATAATATGTACTTTAATTTATATCAAATCAAAACATATCAAAATGCATTATGTATGATACATTTACGCTTTGTAACCTTTAACGTTATTTGATATTATTTTCTTAAGCTGCTCCGGAGCACCTTCGGTAATATGCTCCAAATTGATAACCATTGCAAAATTTTTAACGGGGTATAAATAAATGTATTTTCCGTTGTTTTTCGCCTTAATAATAGTATCCCACTTCGTCGCGCCCGATTGACCTGTCTTTTTATTGTGCCATACTACTTTTTTATCGTTGATTTCGTACTTCATACCTACGCTTGCTTTATCAAGTCCGTAGCTCTTCAAATTTCTGTACATCCTCATAAAAAACTGCATAATCCAAAGAACTATTATCACTATTCCCACAACAAGCGCCGTATCTCTGTATGTATGCTCGTTTATATATTGAAAAACTCCAGCTGCGGCAAAACAGGCAATCGCTATAAGCATCGCCATTTTAAATTTATAATCCTGAACTATAGAATCATACACATAAAAATCAATATAAGTCTTTTTATCGTTTTTGGTTTCAACAACTACCATAAATACATTACCTTTCAAATTGATATGACATTATTATATCATAACGCCAAAAAAACAAAAAGTGTGAAATATAAATTCCACACTTTATAATCACAAATTACAGAAGCGTTATTCCCGCAGCCTTGCACGCCGCAATAGTATCGTTATTCCAAACGCTTGCCTGAACCTCGCCTATGTGAGCCGTGCCTATCATAAGCATACAGAGCCTTGACTGCCCTACGCCGCCTCCTATCGTAAGAGGAAGCTCTCCGTTTAACAGCGCCTTATGGTAAGGAAGCTCCGCCCTCTCAACACAGCCCGCTTTTATGAGCTGGCTCATTAGAGAAACCTCGTCAACTCTTATTCCCATAGAAGAAACCTCAAACGCCCTTCCGAGAACCTCGTTATAGAAAAGAATATCGCAGTTAAGCTCCCAATCGTCATAATCGGGCGCTCTTCCGTCGTGCTTTTCTCCGCTTAAAAGAGCATCGCCTATTTTCATGATAACCGCAGTGCCGTGCTCCTTTAAGAAAAGATCCTCCCTTTCTTTAGGAAGCTTATCCGGGTACATATTCTCAAGCTCCTGAGCCGTAACAAACGCCGCGTTTCTGTTCATCTTTACGTGGAGCGGAGGAAATTCCTCTTTAAGCGCATCGTTTGTATCGCACATCGCGTCGATAATTTTCTGCGCAGTCTCTTTTAAGTAATCAAGGTTTCTTTCGTCTCTCGAGATTACCTTTTCCCAGTCCCACTGGTCAACATAAACGGAATGGAGATTATCAAAATCCTCGTCTCTTCTTATTGCATTCATGTCAGTATATAAGCCTTCTCCCGCATGAAAACCGTAGTTTTTAAGCGCAACCCTCTTCCATTTCGCAAGAGACTGAACAACTTCTCCGTTTATTCCCATTGCGGGAATATCAAATACAACCGGTCTTTCAACGCCGTTTAAGTTGTCGTTTAATCCCGAGTCCTCCGTAACAAAAAGCGGAGCGGAAACCCTTTTTAAATTAAGCGCGCTTTTAAGATAATACTGAAAAGAATGCTTTATGTATTCTATCGCACGCTGTGTTTCATATACCGATAAAGGATTTTTATATCCCTCAGGTATGCATATGTGGTTCATATATATTCCTCCTTAGGTTTTTTCAAAAATATATTATAACAAAACAGCCGTAGAATCACAACTGTTTATCATATTCCGCAAGAGCCCAAAAAATCTATGATTTCCCTATCGTAATACGGT
>CAKSBK010000293.1 GCA_934438035.1 uncultured Christensenellaceae bacterium | reverse complement strand
GCCTAAGGATAGTTACAAAGCTGGAAAACGGCTGCGGCTTAAATTTAACTTATGAGGTAAGAGACAGAATTATACATTCAAAAAGCTTTAGGCGCCTTAAAGATAAAACGCAGGTGTTCCTAAGCCCCGAGGGAAGCCATTACAGAACGCGTCTTACGCACACCCTCGAAGTATCTCAAATAGCAAGAACTATTTCCCGCTGTTTAAGACTTAACGACGACCTTACCGAGGCAATCGCGCTGGGGCATGATTTAGGGCACACCCCTTTCGGTCATGCGGGTGAAAGAAGCTTGAGCCGCCTTGTCAAATTTTCCCATAACGAGCAAAGCCTAAGGATAGTTACAAAGCTGGAAAACGGCTGCGGCTTAAATTTAACTTATGAGGTAAGAGACGGAATACTTAACCACAAGAAAAATATGCGTCCCTGCACTCTTGAGGGAATGGCTGTAAACATGGCGGACAGAATCGCTTATCTTAACCATGATATTGACGACGCAGTGCGAGCCGGCGTTCTTAAGGAAGATTCTATACCTAAAGATATTTCCGCTGTGCTCGGAAAGTCATATTCTGAGCGCATAGATAAAATGATTACCGACATCGTTATAAACAGTATGGACAGACCTTTTCTCATGATGAGCGAAGAGGTTAAAGACGCTTCCGACAGCTTAAGAGCCTTTATGTTTGAAAACGTATATACGAACAAATCCGCAAAGAGCGAAGAAAAACGCGTACCTATAATAATAGACATGCTCTTTGAATATTATATGTCTCATTTTGAAAAGCTGCCGGAAATTTATGCAAAAAATCTAAATGAAGACGGAAAAGAGATATGCGTTGCGGATTATATAGCCGGAATGACGGACAAATTCGCGGTAGGAAAATTCGAGGAGCTGTTTGTTCCTCACGGGTGGAAAAACTTATAAATGGCAAGATTTACAGACGAATGGCTCTCAGAGCTGTTAGATAAAAACGACATAGTAGACGTTATAGGAAGCTATATTCCGCTAAACAAAAGAGGCGCTACGTATTGGGCTAAATGCCCTTGGCACAGCGAAACGCGCCCCTCTTTTTCCGTTACGCCCTCTAAGCAGATGTTTTACTGTTTTTCCTGTAAAAAAGGCGGCAGCGTTATAAATTTTGTAATGGAATATGAAAAGCTCAACTATATTGAGGCGGTTAAAAAACTTGCCGAAAGAGTCTCTATGGAACTTCCGGAAGCAAAGACCGACGAAAATTACCGTAAAAAAACCGAAAAGCAGGCGCGTCTTCGCGAGCTTATGAAAATTTCCGCAAGATTTTTTCACGATAACCTTAAAAAGCCCGAGAATGCCGCAGGGCTGCAATACATAAAAAAAAGGGGCTTTTTTAATGAAATAGGTCCGTTTGGATTAGGTTATGCGGACTCAAGCTTTGACAGCCTTACTACCCACCTCAAAAATGCAGGCTTTACATACGCTGAAATGATTGAAGCGGGCGTCGTTAAGCAAAAAGGCGGGCGTTATTACGATGCTTTTCGAGACAGAGTTATGTTCCCCATAATAGACATCGCGGGAAACGTTATAGCGTTCGGAGGCAGAATTATTTCCGACGGAGACCCAAAGTATTTAAACTCCCCCGAAACGCTGCTTTTCAACAAGAGAAAGAACCTGTATAACCTCTATAGAGTTAAAAAGCAAAAGGACTTAAGGGCAATAATACTATGCGAGGGATATTTGGACGTCGTAGCTCTTGCGGCAGCGGGAATAAACGTTGCCGTAGCTTCTCTCGGAACGGCGCTTACACCCGAACAAGCGCGGCTTATAAAGCGCTTTGTAAATAAAGTATATTTATGCTACGACGGAGATTCAGCCGGAATCAAGGCAGCCTTAAGAGGCAGCGATATACTTCTTGCCGCCGGACTCAACGTTTTTGTAATTACGCTCCCCGACGGGCTTGACCCCGATGAAATTATAAAAAAACACGGAGTGGAAGCATATAAAAAATGCGTAAAGTCCGCCCGCCCTGCTTTTGAATTTAAGCTCAATATGCTTAAAAGCGAATATAATATAAACAGCATAGACG
>CAKSBK010000292.1 GCA_934438035.1 uncultured Christensenellaceae bacterium | reverse complement strand
AGTAAAATGGATACTACAGAACTCTTATGCTCTTTGGGAATTGACAAAAGAGCAGTTTTAAAAGTAAAGGACGCCGAAAAGGCGCTTCAAGACCAATTTAAAATTATTGACGATATATGCGAATTTAATCAATATAAGGTTATCGACGCTTTTCACAAATGCCGAGTTGCGGCAATGCACTTTAACCCGTCTACCGGCTACGGCAACGACGACTGCGGAAGAGAAAAGCTTTCCGAGCTTTTTGCGGAAATTTTTAAAACAGAGACGGCAATCGTTAGCCCGCTTATAGCCTCGGGAACTCACGCTATTTCAATAGCTTTGTTCGGGCTTCTGCGCCCGCTTGACACAATGCTTTCAATCACGGGGGAGCCTTACGACACGCTTGCAACCGTAATCGGGCTTACGAAAAAAAACGCTCCCGGTTCGCTAAAGGATTACGATATCAAGTTTGATAAAGTAGAGCTTAATGATGACGGCACAATAAACGTAAAGGAAGCGCTTGACAGAATAGCTCTTAATCCGTCGGTGAAAATGGTGTATATTCAACGTTCCAGAGGCTATGAATGGAGAAACGCACTCTCTATAGAAGAAATTAAAAATGCAATTTGCGCAGTTAAAGCCAAATTTCCTGATATACCGGTGGTTGTCGACAATTGCTACGGAGAATTTACCGAAAAGCTCGAGCCGACGGAGGTTGGGGCGGATCTTATAATCGGCTCATTAATTAAAAATCCCGGCGGCGGTTTTGCATACACCGGAGGCTACCTTGCGGGAAAACAAAAATACATTGATTTGGCGGAAAGCAGGCTTACCGCACCGGGCATAGGCAGTGAAGTAGGCTCGTATGCCGCAGGCTATTTACAGTATTTTCAGGGAATATATATGTCGCCGACAATAGTTAAAGCAGCATTAAAGGGCGCAACGCTCACTTCCTATATATTTTCTTCATTGGGCTTTGAGGTTTCCCCCGGTCCCTTTTCAAAAAGAAGCGATATAACACAAGCAGTCAGAATGACCGGTGAAAATGAGCTTATAGCTCTTATAAGAGCCGTTCAAAAGGCTGCCCCCGTAGACAGCTTCGTTACTCCTTATCCCTCCGATATGCCGGGATATGAAAGCAAGGTTATTATGGCGGCGGGAACGTTTATGCAGGGAGGATCTATAGAGCTTTCCGCAGACGCGCCTATGAGAAAGCCCTATACCGCATATATGCAGGGCGGAATGACCTATGAAAACGTAAAATTGGCGCTTATGATTGCCCTTAACGATATGGGATTGTATTAAAAAGAGAGGTTTAAAATGACGGTATTTATTAACGATGATATATTAAAAGAAAAGCTTCGTGAATTTTTTGAGTACGCAAAATCCGTTTCGGACAGTTTTTGCGTTTCAAGAAAATTTTCCGGTAAGCTGCCAAAAGAAGTTTTGCTGAATTTAAATGCGGAATATAAAGACGAGCTTGCAAAGGAAGACGCCGAAAGAAGAGAGCGATATAAAAAGGACGAAAAATTTGCAAAAGAATTAAAGCAGGTAATGGGAATCGCAAATAAAAAACAAGCCGTTAAGTATTTTGACGACCTTAAAAAACAAGCCTCAAGAGATTTAAGCGAAAAACGTAAAATTACTGACGATGTCTGCTTTAAAACCGATAGGGAAGACCATTTAAAAACCGAATACTCACGCATAAGCGCAGTTTCGAGAGGTCCTGTTTTTGAGAGCGTATATTTTTCATTTAACGGAAAAACGTTTAAGGAAGTAACCTCCGTAATGAAAGAGGGGATTTACGACTACCCATACACTCTTGACGGAACGGAATTTTCAGATCTCGCATTTTATAAAAACGGAGAATTTAAAATAGGCATAAACAGCCAAAATCGTTTTTGTCTAATGGAGCTTTCTAAAGACGAGGTAAATGAATTTGCCAAAATAAAGCCCACACATGAGTTAACGTGATTTATCGCCGTCATCTAAAAGCTTAACAACCGACGCCGCTTTTCTTCTGTTGTCTTCAACTATTGCGGCATAGTGCTTTCTGGTGGTGTTTACGTCTTTATGGCCCAAAACGTCCGCTAC
>CAKSBK010000291.1 GCA_934438035.1 uncultured Christensenellaceae bacterium | reverse complement strand
GCATATAATAACAGTCTTTTTAATTTTCCTTTTCATTTTCCGGTCCTATCTTATAGCCAACTCCTCTGACGGTTTTAATAATGTCGCTCGCCCCTTTCAGCTTGTGTCTTAAAGTGCGGATATGCACGTCAACCGTCCTGCTTTCTCCGTCAAAATCATAATTCCATATTTTATTTAAAATCTGCGTTCTGTTTAAAACAATGTTTCTGTTCTCAAGAAGATAGCAAAGAAGTTCGAATTCTTTATAAGTAAGATTAACCGTTTCCCCCGAGACCTTTACAATCCTCTTTTCCGGGCAAACGTAAAGTTCTCCGATTGAATATTCCGTTTCTCTTTGATTCTCCCTCGTTCTTCTTAAAAGCGCCTTTATTCTTGACAAAAGCTCCATCATGGAAAAAGGCTTGGGAATATAATCGTCCGCCCCGGAATCAAGACCGATAACCTTATCAAACTCCGTTCCCTTCGCCGTGAGCATAATAACGGGAAGCTTTGACGTGTTTTTATTCTCTCTTAATTTTCTTAATATCGAAAGGCCGTCCTCCTCGGGCAGCATAATATCAAGCAAAATACATTCGGGATACTCTTTTTCCATAGCCTGCCAAAACAAAGACGGACGCTCAAAGCCCACGGCCTCATAGCCCTGTGCGTTGAGCGTATATAATACAAAATCACGTATATTTTTATCGTCCTCGAGAAAATATATCATTTTTCACTCCTACTGCTTTACTGATTTAATTTTACAATAAAAATAAGTAAAATTGTGTTAAATCTGTGTAAAGTCAAACAAAAACAGCACAGACCGGCCGATCTGTGCCGTTTTTTTATTCGGGAAATCAGAAGTTATCTGGCTGAATGCTGTCTTTCAACATCTTCAATCATCTGCTTGACCATATATCCTCCTATATAGCCCGCTTCCTTAGAAGTTAAGTCTCCGTTGTAGCCCTGCTTTAAATTAATGCCGAGCTGATTTGCAACTTCATACTTCATGGTATTCATCTTTTCTTTTGCAGTAGATTTATTGGTGTTCATGGTTTTCTCCTTTCATCCGAGTTACGGTTATTTAAGGCCCTGAGCCTGCTCTATCATCTTCTTGACCATATAGCCGCCTACCGTGCCGTTCTGCTTAGAAGTAAGGTCACCGTTGTAACCCTGCTTTAAATTAATGCCCTGCTCGTTTGCAACTTCCATTTTAAGCTGCTCAAGAAAAGCCTTAGCTTCGGGTACATTACTTGACATGATATTCACCTCCGTATTTATTTTGCACTGCAGAAAATTTTCTGTGCAAGCTTAATTTGCCCTCAAAACAAATTAATACGCTGGTAAATACTCTTAATATATTAATTTAATTCATGCTTTTCAATTTTTTTCAAATCAATTTATTTTCCGTAGCCCAAAACGCCTCTTACGCTGACCTCTCCGAAAGATATCTTCTCCTCTTTTCCCGAATCTTTTTTAACAATTAAAGAGCAATCCTCCGCCAAGCCTACGGCGGACGCTTCATACGGCTCCGCGCACATAACTTTAACTCTTTTTCCCAGAGTTATACATAGCTTTTCATATTTCTTAAAATACTCGTCGTGCTTTTCTTTAAGCTCATTTTCAAGTGCAAATACTTTTTTAATTATTTCGGCGGCAAGCCTGCTTTTATCAACCGGCTTTTTTGTTATATCCTCAATTGTTCCCGCAACGTCTCTTATTTCCTCGGGAAAAACCCGGCTGTCCGTGTTAATTCCTATTCCTATAACCGCATACTCGCATTGCGAAGACTCCGCCTCAAAAGACAATTCGGTTAAAATACCGCATATTTTTTTGCCCTCCAAAAGCACGTCGTTTACCCATTTTATCTGCGTCTGCGCTCCCGTAACCTCCTTAATCGCTTCGGCGACGCATACTCCCGCAAACGCAGTTAAACACGCAAGCGAGCTTAAAGCGCAATGCGGGTGCATAAGTACGCTTAAATAAATCCCCTTTTCCGAAGAAAAGCTGTGCCCTCTTCTTCCTCTTCCCCCCGTCTGAACCTTCGCTATCGCGCAGACCTTATTTTCTTTATATTCCTGCGCAACGCTTTTAAGATAATTGTTTGTTGAA
>CAKSBK010000290.1 GCA_934438035.1 uncultured Christensenellaceae bacterium | reverse complement strand
AAGCCGGTTATTAAGGCAAATGTTTTTTTAAAGAAACCCCCGACGCAGCCCGCCGCATTCATCACCCACAGCTTTACGCCCGAAAAGCCTTTCGAATGGGAAGCTTTTTTAACCGTTTTAGCCGTTCTTTCGGAAACGGCTCTGCTTGAATAAGCGCCCCTCGCCTTTTTAGATGAGTTTTTAGCAAATGAAATTCTCTTTTTTAAACCGGAACTTCCTCTTTTTGACGTTCGTCTGTTATTTCTTTTAAAAAGCAGCTTAAGCTTTCCCATAGCATTTATAAAAAAGCTTTTTAAGCTGTTTAATATTTTCTGCATTTAAATCACATCCAAACTAATTTTTTATGATATTATTATACTTCATTAGTTTTAATTTGTACACTCCCCCAAATGCCGCAAGCAAAAATCAAAAACGCAAATTTTGCCTTAAGGGCGGCATTTTTGCACATTTGTTAACATTAAATGAACATTGAACAGCAGCAAATTAATTATACTTATGCGCAAGAACTAAAAAAAACGCCCTTACGGGCGTTCTTTATTATATCAGTCGTATTTAGGCTCTATAAGCCCTAAATCGCCGTCTTTTCTTTTATAAAGAACATTGACGCTGTCCGTATCGCTGTTTATAAACACAAAAAAGCTGTGTCCCAAAAGCTCCATTTGCATCGCCGCTTCTTCAATATCCATAGGCTTTACCGTAAAGGACTTCTTTTTAACAAGCTTATAGTCCTCCTCTTCATAGCCTTCGTCGTCGTATACGCTGTCACTAAAGTCATATACTCCGTCATAAATGCGCTTTTCAAGCTTGGTTCTGTGCTTTCTTATCATTCTTTCAAGCTTTTTAAGCGCAGCGTCAATGGAGTTATACATGTCTCCAGTAGCTTCCTCCGCTCTTAAAACAACGTCTTTAAAAGGCACCGTAACCTCGCATATATGCATTCCATGCTCAATAGATAAGAGCATATCCATACAAGTGTCCGCTTTAAAGTACCTCTGAAGCTTCATCGCCTTTTTCTCGGCAACTCCCTGCAAGTATTCGGAAACTTCCATTCCCTTTCCGTTAACATTTAGACGCATAACATATGCCTCCCTTCGTAGAATAGAACAGGCTTGCCGCCCGTTTCAAATCTCTTTATTTTATTTATTCGCCGCAGTGGCTTCAACTCCTTTATTTTTTAAAAAAAATTTGCCAACGGCATTTATTTAAAGTATAATCTATTTGCTTTTAAAAACAGGTCTGTGGTTGAAAGTCGACGCCAGTCGCAGGCAAAACGATCCTCGTAAGCAGAGCAAAGTCTCTGTGAGCATGGTGCGGTTTAGATGTAAGTCCGTCCGCCGAAAAAACGGCGAGAGAAGGTGTAGTGGGGGCAAATGCGCTATGAGCGAAACTTCCGGGCGGCGAGTGAGGGGGCAAAAACCAGGTCAGCTGTTTTTAAAAGCATTTTTCTGCAAAAAAATACATTTTTTTAGGCGCTTATAGACATTTTACGTACAAATAATGATGAATAATTTATTTGTGTTCGGAATATATCCGAGTAATTATTTCCCGGAGGCCTTTAAAATGCTATTTCAATCTCAAACAAGAAGACTCGCCGTTACAGGCAAAGCTCTCTTTTTTATCATCTTTTCGCTTACCGCGTCTTTTCTTTTGGCAAGAGTCAGCATAACGCAGGAAATGTACCCTTTCGGTACCGCTTTCATAATATGTTCATTTAATACCAAGGCGCGCGTCAATCCGTATTTATGCACCGTCGGCGTGTTTATTTCTTACTGTACGCTTTTAGGCTCACTTCCCTGCCCGGAATACAGTTTTTTAAGCGCATGCCTTATAACCGCCGTATTTACGCTTATAAAAATTACCGGCTGGGCTCCCAATATTCCCGTTAAAATATCGTCGGTTGCGCTTTGCTTTTTAGTCCCTGCAATAATTTTCAAAAGCAATATTTTTCTTTCTTTGCTTTATGCGCTTTTGGAAGCGCTTACCGCCGTTTTAAGCGCAATAGCCTTTAAAAACGCTTTAGACGTAATTAACGAAAAAAGCCGCAGAAAAGTTCTTAATTCCCGGGAATTTCTATGCGTGGGGCTGCTTTTATC
>CAKSBK010000289.1 GCA_934438035.1 uncultured Christensenellaceae bacterium | reverse complement strand
GCCTACCCTAAGCTTTTGCCCTGGGAAAATGAAATTGCTTTTAAGTCCGTTAAGACTTTTTATTTGATCTATAGTTTTATTGTTTCGCTTGGCTATTACGTAAAGCGAATCTCCGTGTTCTACGGTATAGACCTTTCCGCTTGATACGGAGGAACCGGAAACGGGAACTTTAAGAGTTTGGTTCGGATAAATAAAGTAATCTTTAAGCCCGTTAAGCTCCTGGATCGCGCTTATTGTAGTTCCGTATTTTTTGGCTATTACGTAAAGCGAATCACCCGCTTTTACGGTATAGCTTGCGGAATTTTGCACTTTGAGAACCTGACCGGGGTAGATAAAGTAGTTTTTAAGCCCGTTAAGCTCCTGGATCGCGCTTATTGTAGTTCCGAACTTTCTGGCTATTACGTAAAGCGAATCTCCCGCTTTTACGGTATAAGTGTCGGAACTTGTGGAAGCACCGGAAGACGAATAGCTTTTTTTCACTGTAGATACTACGAGCTTTTGCCCGGGGTATATGAAGTTTGAAGCCAGACCGTTAAGAAGCCTTATATTTTGAATAGTAGTTCCGTTGCTCTTAGCTATTGCGTAAAGAGAATCTCCCGCTTTTACGGTATAAAGCCCGCCGGAAGCGGAATAAGTCTTTTTTGAAGAAGTTGTGCCCGCCTTTTTAGAACTTCCGGAAGAGGCGCTCCATGCGTCGTAGCAGGTTTTGTTGTTAAAGAAAAAGTAATTTCCTCCTATTTTTTTATAGAATACGTGAGAACCCCAATAATATAACCCGTTCTTTTTTTTCCCCTGACTGTTTTTAAAGTATTCCACGTATGAAGGCAGCGTTCGCTTTCCGTTTATAACCTCTCTTGCCATTTTGAGGGTCTGTTCTGAGGGCTTGGCGTTATCCCATGCGCTTTGGTTATAAATCGGGAACTGACCTTTTCTGAAAATTACGTCGGAAATCGAGGAGCTGTTCCATATAGGGTCGTTTAAACGGTTCATGATAACCGTTGCTACGGCGTATCTTCCTTCTACAGAGGATCCTGCCTCTCTTTCCATTATTTTTGCAACATTGATTTCGTCCTGAGTATAACCGCCGGAAGCAAAGCCCGTTTGCGGTATTAACATCATAACGAGCAATATCGCTGCGGAAATAATGGGAATTAATGTCTTTTTCATGTTTAAACCTCGTAAAATAAATTTTATGCTGCTAAACAACATGTTTACAAATATAATATACCAATATTAGTGACAAATTATAATATCTTTGGTATAATGTTTATAAATTGTTCAAAATTAGGAGGTTTATTTTGAAACGGGGATTATTAGCGATTTTAACGGCAACCGTGCTTATATTGACACTCATAGTCGGAATGACTACGGGTCTTGCGGATGCGGGCGGTTTTTCTTCCGATTCCGATTGGGGTAGCAGCGGCTCAAGTTGGAGCAGCAGTGACTCGGATTGGAGCAGCAGCGATTCAAGCTGGGGCAGCAGCTCGGATTACAGCTCTTCTTCGGGCGGAGGAGACTCCGGTATTGTCAGCATTATAGTGGTTGCGTTTATTATACTTGTTGTAATTTTCGGTGCGCTGCCTTCAAGAAAGAAAGGCGCTGCGAACAAGGGCGGAGACGGAGGCTATACGTATAGGCCTGACGCTACTCCCGGAAAGCCGATAAGCGAACTTAAAAAGAAGGATCCTAACTTCTCAGAAGCGGAATTCCTTGACAAGGTCGGCAATATGTATGTTCAAATGCAGAATGCTTGGCAGAATAAAGAGTGGGAGCCTATGCGCGCTCTTATGACTGACAGCCTTTATAATCAGATGAACAGGCAGCTTGACGCATTAAAGCAAAAGGGTCTCACGAATTACATAGACAATATTTGTGTCATGAATTCCAAGATTACAAAGTATTACGACGACGCTGCAAACGACGTTATAATTGTTGAGCTTACTGCAAGAATAACGGATTATACTGTGGATTCTAACGGAAACGTTGTAAGCGGAAGCAAGAGCCTGCAGAAGTTCCTTACCTACGCATGGACGCTCACGAGAGACAAGAACGCAAAAACTGTTGATTCCGACGGTATGCAGACGGTGGCTTGCC
>CAKSBK010000288.1 GCA_934438035.1 uncultured Christensenellaceae bacterium | reverse complement strand
CTTTAGCAGCGTCAGCGCCGCGCTTAAGCGAGAAAACATCGTCTCCTTAGACGCTTTAATCGAAACCCACCCTCATTCCGACCACATGGGCGGAATGTCAAAAATAATTGAAGAATTTAAACCGAAAACGCTTTACATGCCGGATGTTAAAAGCGAAGAAGCGGCGTACTTAGGGCTTTTGGAAGCGATAAATAAAAGCGGGATTAACGTCGTATTTATAAGCGCGGGCAGTGAAATTTCACTCGACGACTCCGTAAGCGTAAAAGTCCTCTCCCCCGCTTTAAGCGAATACGAAAACGAAAACGACTATTCCGCCGTAATAAGAACAGAATTTTTAAACACTTCTTTTTTATTTATGGGCGACGCCGAAAACGCAGTTGAGGAAGAGCTTTTAAAAAGCGGGCAGACGCTTAAAAGCAGCGTTATAAAGTTAGGTCACCACGGCTCTGAAACTTCATCTTCAAAAGAATTTCTTTCCGCGGTAAGCCCAAAATATGCCGTCATCTCCTGCGGAAAAAATAACGACTACGGTCACCCTCACAAAAGCACTCTTACTATTTTAGACGAGCTTAAAATAGAATACTTTAGAACCGATGAAGACGGAAGCATTATAATGCTCTCAAACGGAAGCGCCATAAAAACAATAACCCCCGAAAAATAATTTCGGAGGTTATTTTATTTACGGTTGTTTTGTTTTAAAATATGCTATTATTCCCTCTAAAAGCCCCTGCGCCATAGTTGACTGATAATCCGCGCTTGCAAGCTTACGATCTTCTTGCTCATTTGTCATATGCCCAAGCTCTATGTTTACTATCATGCGGTTACACCAGTTAAAGCCCGGTTGGTCGCTTCTTTTAATCACACCCATGTTTACGGCTCCCGTGCGGCTGCAAAAAGCGTTAATAAGGCAGCTCGCCGCAGTGTTACAGTCCTGAATATACGGGTTTGACGCAGGCACTAACATAAACGCCCCCTGAACGTTAGGGTCGTCGGAGCCGTTGCAGTGAATCCTTAAGGCGTAATCCACCTGTTTTGCGTTAAAAAACTCCGCTCTTTCTTTATTTGATATGTTTACGTTATTGGAGCTTCTCGTCATAACCACCGTCGCTCCGTTTGCCTCCAAAAGCGCTTTAAGCTTAAGCGCAACGTTAAGCGTAACCTGATATTCGGGAACGCCCGTAAACCTTCCTTGGGTTCCGTAGCTCACTCTGTATTTCATATTGCTTGAGCCGGGAGCCTCGGGCTCTTTATTTAAATCTCCCTTTCCCTGGTGCCCGGGGTCAAGACCTATAACGCAGCCGGAAAGCGGCTTTCCCGAAGCTCCCCCGGCAGGTTTGGCGGGCGTCTTCGTCGCAGCGGGCTCGGGGTTTTTAACGGCGTCTTTTGAATATAGCTTTTCTAAAGTATTTTCATCCGCAATTCCCGTATCCTTTAAACCGTTTTGCTTCTGAAAGCTTTTTACCGCAGCCTCCGTTACGCTTCCGTAATATCCCGTCGCTCCGGCGGAAAAATATGCAAGCTCGTAAAGGCGCTTTTGCAGCTTTGTTACTTCCTCGCTCTTATCACCCGACTTTAAAGAAAGGCTTTTTGACGGCGTTGGCGTAGGCTCGGGAGTAGGCGTAGGCTCGGGAGTAGGTGCTAAATCCTCTTTATCTTCAGTCGCCTGTCCGTCGTCAGTTTTATCGGGAGCTACGGATTCTTCCGGCTCGTCCGTAATTACGGCAGGCGAATTTTCCGGAGCTTCGTTTTTACAGCCTATCGCACAAAAAAATATAATAAATGCAAAAAGCAAACAAAATATTCTAAATAGCTTTTTCATTTTGTTTTCCTCCGTATTTTCATAATGTTTTTAAATAAAACGCAGCAAGACATTTATTTTGCTGCGCATTCATATTTGATTTAACATATTATTTTCTCGGAAAAAGGAATTTAACGTCCGGGTCAAAAGTCTTTTGCAGCATAACTATCGCAAATTCCTCAACAGAAGAGATTAATACGATTGCTAAAATAATAACGGCGGTTACCTCTATATTTTTTGCGGTTACAAGATATAGAAGCGGAGATAAAAACACAAGCGAACCCGATATTTTATTTAACACCGTATGAAGC
>CAKSBK010000287.1 GCA_934438035.1 uncultured Christensenellaceae bacterium | reverse complement strand
ATTTTTATCCTCTCATTCCCTTTAACTTTAAAAGGCTTTCCTCGATACTCGTAAGAAGAAAAAGAAATGATGACGATTGAAAAACTCAGTGATATAATATAAAAAAATAACGCAAAAAAAGAGAGAGATAAAATGAAATATCTTGTAATCGGCGCCGGCGGAACGGGCGGCGCAATAGCGGGTTACCTTAAAAAAGCGGGGATTGACGCCGAAATTATAGCGAGAGGCAGAGCTCTTGAAGAGATAAGAAAAAACGGACTTACCGTAAAAACCAAGAAATACGGAGACTTTAACGTAAACATAGACGCATATTCCATGGAGGAGTATGCGGGAAAACCGGACGTTATAATAGTGTGCGTAAAATATTATTCTCTTTTAGAGGTAAAGGAGTTTTTAAAGAGGACCGCAGCCGACGAAACTTTGGTTATACCCGTTTTAAATGTGTTTACGACGGGAAAAGAGCTTTCGCAGGGACTTTCTTCAACTGTTTTTGACGGCTGCATTTATATTTACAGCATGATAGAAAGGCCGGGAGTGATTTTGCAGCCGACGGAGATTTTCAGAGTGTTTTTCGGCGCAAGGCAGAATCAGCATATAAGCGAAAGTATAGAGAAAAAGGCGCTTTTGGCTGAAAAGGAGCTTAAAGAAGCAAATATAGACGCCCGCTTTACGAATGAAATAGAAAAAGAGGCGCTTACGAAATTCAGCTTTGTTTCGCCTATGGGCGCGGCGGCGGTATATCTTAACGCAAGAGGAAGAGATTTTAAAAAAGAGGGGCAGGCAAGAGAACTTTTTATATCCCTTATAAACGAAGCGGCGCTTTTGGGAAAAGCCATGGGGATTAAATTAAGAGACGACCTTGTTGAAAAAAACCTGCGGATTATGGATTCGATGACGGACGATTCCACAACCTCCATGCAAAGAGACATACTTTCGGGAGGACAGTCGGAAATAGACGGGCTTGTTCACGTTATGGCGCGTCTTTCAAGGCAATACGGAGTCGAGCTTAAAAATTACGAGAAAATAAGTAAATGGGCTGATGAAAAAGGGATAAAATGAGCGAGGTTATATCTCTTATACTTCATATTCAAAAAGACGAAGCGAAAATAAACCTTTTTAACGATAGGGATTCATTTATTTATATGAAAGAGATGTAAGCGGCTTAATAAATAAAGCTCTATGCCGGACGGCAAACGGATAATATTAACGGGTATAGAAAAGCCGAAAGGAATTTTCCTTTCGGCTTTAATCGTCTTTGCAGAATAAATAAAATTAACGCTTAACGGTTTTCATCACGGCGGAGACTATGGGCGTTCCGTCGGGCGTGCTTATATGGAGAAAAACGCTTTCGAGCGTCTGTTTAACATATACGCAAAGGTCGTCGCCCTCTTTGCTCTCGTGAATATATTTAATGTCAAAATCCGTAATGCGATTTTCTTTAAAATAGCTTACGGGAAAGGCGTCTAAGAGAATTTTTGAATATGCTATATTGTTGGTATGGCCTACGTGGTCGGTATCGCTGAAACGCACTCTGTGAGTATAGCGGTAATCCGCCGAAGAAGGGATGTAGTCCATCTTTATATATCTTTCCGGAAGCGCGGATTTATCTATATATTCCGCCTCTTTGGGGTAACAAGTGTCTGTAAGGCGCATGAGTTTATGTGTGGCTGCGTCTATTATTACCCAGTCGTTTTTGGCGCAAAAGAGAGGCTCGCCCCCTTTTGAGGTGACGAGGTAATTTCTTGTTGAAACTATACCTGCGGGCTTTTGCGGCCATGTTTCCAAAACAATATCCTCGTATAATTTAGGCGTTCTTAAAAATTGAAGCTTGGTTTTTGCTATTACCCAAAAGCCGCCGCTTTTTTCCTTTAGATCGTGAAAGCCTATGCCCATTTTTTCCGCATGCTCCGCCGCGATATCCTGTATCAGCGTAAGAGCGCCGAATAAAGTAAGCTCAGCGTTTGCGTCCGTATAACTTGCGGGTATAAAAAAATCTTTTTTCAGTGAAAGCATAATATCTTTAAAAATAAGAGCCCGCATTAAACGGGCTTAAGCGTTAATCCTCTAAAAGTATCATCTGTTGTTTAAATACGTCGCCCGAGCCTACGGT
>CAKSBK010000286.1 GCA_934438035.1 uncultured Christensenellaceae bacterium | reverse complement strand
CCTTTGTTGCGGGCAAAAATCTTGTTCCCAAACCTGCCGCGGGTATAATCACCTTTTTTATCATGCTGTCGTCCTCAGATATTTTTTTTAATTATATCATAATGCTGTATTATAATCAAATTTAGTTAAAATTCATACAGAGTACACAATTAAATGGTTTAATAAATAAATAAACGGTCCGATTTGACAATATATGTAAAATATGTTAAATTAGCTGTAATCAACATATTATAACATTGTATAAAATTCGAATTGTTTTAATTACAAATATTAATTTTAATGCAAAGGAGTTTAAGCGTGAATACAAAAAGAAATTATTCCGAAATCACCCCGCAAATTGAAAAAATGACGCAGCTTGCGAGAGAAAACAATTATATTGAGCCTGAGCTTTATTTGCAGCATAAAGTAAACAGAGGCTTAAGAGATTTAAACGGTAAAGGCGTTTTAACCGGTCTTACCGAAATATCAGAGATACAGGCAAAAGAGGTTGTAGACGGAAAAGAAGTTTCCAGCCCGGGAATGCTGTTTTACAGAGGATATAATATTAAAGACCTCGTTGGCGGCGTAATTCACGGTAAAAGATATAACTTTGAAGAAATTTCATACCTTCTTCTTTTGGGAGAACTGCCTACAGCTTCGCAGCTCGATGAATTTATTAAAACATTGGCAACTTACCGCAGCCTCCCCAGTTCTTTTACGAGAGACGTTATAATGAAAGCGCCAAGCGAAAACATGATGAACTCGCTTGCAAGAAGCGTCCTTACGCTTTATTCATATGATTATAATGCGGAAGATACGAGCATGGAAAACGTAATGCGTCAAAGCATGCAGCTTATAGGCATGTTCCCCCTGCTTTCTATTTACGGATATCAGGCGTATGACTATTACCATAAACAAAACGGCAATCTCGTTATAAGAGACGCTGATCCTAACCTTTCAACCGCCGAAAACATACTCTACATGTTAAGGCCAAACGGCAAGTTCACCCCGCTCGAGGCGCAGGTTTTGGATTTATGCCTAATTCTTCATGCCGAACACGGCGGAGGAAATAACTCCAGCTTTACGACGCATGTTGTAACCTCTTCGGGAACTGACACATATTCTGCAATTGCAGCTGCACTCGGTTCTCTTAAAGGTCCTAAACACGGCGGCGCAAACCTTAAAGTTTGCCGCATGTTTGACGATATTAAGGAAAATGTCCGTGATTGGCAGGATGACGATGAAATTAGCGCATACCTTGAAAAACTGCTCAACAAAGAAGCTTTCGATAAATCAGGGCTCATATACGGCATAGGTCATGCGGTATATTCTGTTTCAGACCCCAGAGCTGAGGTTTTAAAGGGCTTTGTCGAAAAGCTTTCCGAGGAAAAAAATTTAACGGACGTATACGAATTATACGCAAACGTCGAAAGACTCGCGCCTAAAGTAATTTCTTCCGAAAAGAAGATGTATAAGGGCGTAAGCGCAAACGTTGATTTTTACAGCGGTCTTGTTTACCAGATGCTGGGCATTCCCGTTGAACTGTTTACTCCCCTATTTGCAATAGCAAGAATTACGGGCTGGAGCGCTCACAGAATGGAAGAGCTTATAAACTGCGGAAAAATCATCCGTCCCGCATATATGGCGGTTGGAAAGAGAAAAGAATATATACCTCTCGAGAATAGATAATTTTACCGCATACACTTGTTTTTAAAATGAAGTTATTTGAAGATCTTGGGCATTACCTTCTTTTTCCGGACGCAAACCGCTGTGCGTTTTGCAATTCTTATACAAAAGATGCAATATGTCCTGAATGCGAAAAGGAGCTAATAAATCTTCGCTGCGTCGATGCATGTTCTTGCTATTATTACGACGGGTTAGTTAAGCAGATAATTCACAATTTGAAATTTAACAATAAGCGTTATCTCTACAGAGCCGTTGCGTTAATAATGTCATGTAGTCTTCCTAAGGGCGATATTATAACTAACGTGCCTATAAGCGCCAAACGTAAAAAAGCAAGAGGCTACGACCAATCCGAATTGATTGCAAAAGAGATTGCCCGTATATGCGGCGTTAAATATATTCCTCTACTTAAAAAGATTAAGGATACTCCGGCGCAATCCGCTTTAGACGCAGCGGAAAGAAGAAAAAACGTTATCGGCGCATATGAG
>CAKSBK010000285.1 GCA_934438035.1 uncultured Christensenellaceae bacterium | reverse complement strand
GCATACTCCCGAAGCGCAGACGGCTTCCATTGACTCCATAACCGAGATGGGCTACGACGCTATATTGGTTGACGCATGCTCTACTACCGGTATTGACAACGCTCTTAAAAGAGCGCAGGACGCAGGTCTTGTAGTAGTTGTTTTTGACCAGGTTGTTGACACCGACGAGTTTGTAAAGATGGAGTGCGACTGGGAATACGTTGGCGTAACCTGCGCTAAGTTCATTGCGGAAGCTTGCGGCGGCAAGGGCAACTACGTTATGGACAGAGGCCAGTCCGGCGCGGCTACGGCGGAAGTTCTCTACAACTCCTGTGTAGATTACTTAAGCAAAAACACCGACATGGTTCTCGTTTCCGAGTTTGAAAGCGAATATGCGGAAGGTCCCGCAGAGCAGGGCGTTACCGCAGCTATGACCGCTAACTCTCAGATCGACGCGGTATTCTCTCAGGGCTACGTTGCATGCATCGCACGTGCTTTCAGAAACGCAGGCAAGGCTATCCCCGTTATAACGGGCGGCGGCTCTAACGGAACGGGTATCGACGTTCTTGAAAACGGCGACTACGTTTGCTTACAGTGGGACTGCAACCTTGCAGGTATGGGCGCAATGGCTATGGAGCAGGCTATACAGATGCTCGAGGGCAACATGCCTAAAGAAAAGCACATCATTTTACAGGACGCTCAGTTTAAGTCCACCAACACCGAATACGGCGACAAGATCGGCGTTGAGCTTATCGGCTACAAAGACGGCGAGAACGTATTTAAGGATTACTCCGCAGGCTTCTCATGGCCCGTTCTTCCCGAGGACTTCCCCGTTCAGGTTAAGGTTGAGGATCTCGTAGAAAGACAGAAGGATTTCACCTGATACGCCCAAAAGACGGTTACGGCGTAAATAATTAAACACCCGGCTCCGCCCTTTTCGGGCGGGGCCTATAAAAGGAGTGCGTCGATGGATTTAGAACTAAAAAACATATCAAAATCCTTTAGCGGAGTACATGCGCTTAAAAACGTTGATTTCAGTGCAAATTTCGGAGAGGTAAGAGCGCTTTTGGGCGAAAACGGCGCCGGAAAAAGTACCCTTATTAAAATATTGTCGGGCTCGTTAAAGCCGGACACGGGAGAAATTTATTTAGACGGAAAAAAACTTAATATTAAATGCCCCAAGGACGCTTTTCGTCAGGGCATAGCCACGGTTTATCAGGAGCTTTCGCTTTCGCTCAACTTAAGCGTTGCGCATAACGTGTTTTTAAACAGCGACGGTTTAAAGCCGGGGCAGATGATAAACAAAAAAGAAATTGAGAGAAAAACGCAGGAGCTTCTCGATAAATATAATGTAGACGGCGTTAAGCCTACGGACCTTGTAAGAGATTTGGGCCTTCCCTATAGGCAGATGATAGAGATTATAAAAGCTCTCGCCAAGGACCCCAAGGTGGTTATTTTAGACGAGCCCACCTCTTCATTATCGGAAGACAGGGTTGTGTGGCTGTTGGATATAGCCAGAAAGATGGCGGACGAGGGAAGAATAGTAATATTCATTTCTCACAGAATGGCGGAGATTTTCGGCGGCTGCGACGCGGTTACCGTTTTCAGAAACGGCGAAAACGTAGGCTCGAGAGACTTAAAGGACACCGATTCCGACGAGCTTGTTTCAATGATGCTCGGCAGAAGACAAGAGGGCTTCTTCCCCGAAAGAATAGACGCTTCAACGGACGAGGTGGTGCTTAAAACCGATGGACTTTGCCTTAAAAAGAGATTAAACGGCGTTGAGCTTGAGGTTAAAAAGGGAGAAGTAATGGGAGTCGGCGGCCTTGCGGGGCAGGGTCAGTCGGAGCTGTTTTCCGTATTATCGGGAGTGCTTACGCCAACGGCGGGTAAAATAATTATAAACGGAGAAGAAAAGCAGCTTAAAAATCCTACGGAGAGCATTAAAAACGGCATTGCGCTTATTCCCGAGGACAGGGGAAACCAGGGTCTTGTCTTGCCGCAGACCATTAAAGAGAATATTACGCTTCCCGTTGTCGAAAGAATCAAGAAATTCGGAATTTTTATCGACAGGAAAAAGGAAGACGAATTAATAAAAAAATCGATGGAGCAGCTTAAGATAAAGGCGACGGACGCAGACGTTCAGGTTATGACGCTATCGGGAGGAAACCAGCAGAAGGTA
>CAKSBK010000284.1 GCA_934438035.1 uncultured Christensenellaceae bacterium | reverse complement strand
AAAATACACCGTAGACTACGATATGCTCGATATTGCAGATAAATGGATTCTCTCAAGGGTCAACGACGTTATAAAATACGTTACCGAAAACATGGAGAAGTTTGAGCTCGGTCTTGCGGCGCAAAAGGTTTACGACTTCATATGGAGCGAATTTTGCGATTGGTATATCGAAATGGCAAAGCCCAGGCTCAACGGCGAAGACGAAAAGCTTAAGGATAACACAATCGCCGTTTTAAAAACCGTGCTTATAAACGCTCTTAAGCTGCTGCACCCGTTCATGCCCTTTATTACGGAAGAAATATATACTGAGCTTTTAAAGGAATCTGAAAGCATAATGATTTCTGATTACCCCGTATATGACGAAAAGCTCGCATTTGCAAAGGAAGAGGGGTATATGAATTCCGTAATGAATCTTATAAGGAGCGTAAGAAATCAGAGAACGGAAATGAACGTTCCGCCGTCTAAAAAGGCTCAGCTTATAATAAGAACGGATAAAACGGAGGAAATTACATCCTGCGAGGCGTATATTAAAAAGCTCGCATATGCTTCTAACGTTACGGTAATAAGCCCCGGCGAGGAGGAACCCAAAAACGCCGTAAGCTGTGTTTGCGATATAGGCGAAGCGTATATGCCCTTAGGAGAGCTTATAGATACGGCAAAGGAAAGGGAGAGGCTCTTAAAAGAAAAAGAAAACCTTTTGGGCGAAATTAAGCGTGCCAACGGCAAGCTTTCAAATGAAAAGTTTGTTTCAAAGGCGCCCGAAGCCGTTGTAAACGAGGAAAGAAACAAGCTTAATAAATACACCGAGATGTTAAACAAGGTGGAGAACAGAATAGAGTCTTTAAAGGAGCTTTAATAATTAAACGGGCGGGTTTTCCCGCCCCGATTTTGAGGTGTTAAATTGGACTGTATAACCGAAAATATAAAAAAGACCGAAGGCTATAAAGCGTTTGGGAATTGCGTGCGGAACGGGAAAATGCCTGTTTCGCTTTCTCGGGTTAACGAGGGCGCTCTTCCTTATTTTATAAGAGACGTTTCTTTGGAGTTCGGAAGAGTAATAGTCGTTTTTAAAAGCGATATTGCGGCAAGGAAGCTTTACGAGGAATATCCTTATGAAAAAATATTTCTTCCTTCGCAGCAGACCGAGCTCGGAATAATAGAGGTTAAAAGCAACGAGGTTTCCGGCAAGAGAATGGCGGCGATAGACGCAATTAAAAAAAGACGCTGCCCTGTGTTTTTATCCGCAGACGCTTTAAGATACAAAATGCGCCCGCCGGAAAAAATATATAAGCTTTCTTTCTTGCTTAAAACGGGGGATATAATCCCTCCTGCGGAGCTGTTAAAGCGTTTTTGTGATATGGGTTATGAAAGAACGGCGATAATCGAGGGCGCAGGGCAGTTTTCGGGCAGAGGCGAAATTGCGGAAGTGTTTATTCCCGGTAAGAGTAACCCGGTTAGAATAAACTTTTTTGACGACGAGATAGAGAGTATACGACAATTTGACGCTCAAAGCCAGCGCTCTTTCGGCGCGGATATAGGAGAAATCGAGATATATCCCGCAAACGAAACGATATTAGACGAGGAAGAAAGAGAAGTTTTAAAGGAGTATCTTGAAAAGAACACGTCGGGAAAGTCGGGGGATTACGCCAAGCGCTGCTCGTTTGAGCTTGACGAATGCGGATATTTCGCAAATGCGGAAGCTTTCACCGGGCTTTTAAAGAATACGGTTACGGTTGCGGATATAGCGCCCGAGGCGGTTATATTGACAATCGGGCTTTCGGGAATTATAAGCGCTTCGGAGGAGGCGGATAAAAACAACTCCGCAATGCTTGCGGCTTCTCTTTCTGAGGGCGGCGCTTTCGGAGCGGAAATCTCCTGCAGATACACCATGGAGGATTTTGTCGAAAAGTATTACGACCGAATGGCGGATATATCCGACGTTCCCTGCGAAAGATTTCCCGTTAAATGCGCGAATATAGATATGGGAATAAGAATGTCTTCGGGCTTCGCTTCCTTTTCGGAGCTTGTTGCGGCAATTTCCGAAAGAAAAAAAGCCGGCGGCACCGTTTATTTGTTTGCGGCTTCCCGCTCAAAGGCCCTTTCTTCTGCGCTTTTAGACGAGGAAATAGAAGCGCCCGTAACTTCGGGAGAGATTTGCCCTGCAGGCTCTGTGAGGA
>CAKSBK010000283.1 GCA_934438035.1 uncultured Christensenellaceae bacterium | reverse complement strand
GACGCAGGGAGTTATAATACGTAACGAAAGACTTTACAAGGCGGACGTTTCCAGCAAAACCACGCTTATAGCAAAAGAGGGAGCGGCGGTTTCAAAGGGAGACGCGATTGCAGAAATTTACACTTCGGATTACAGCCAATCGGTAGTCGACGACCTTAACAGCTGTGAAAAAAAGATACTCGACTATTTAAGAAACAATCTTTTAAAGGACGTTTTAAATAAGGATCTTGACGCGCTCGATAATCAGATTAACGAGGCGGCGGAAAAAATCAGAACTGCGGTTATAACAAATAAATCGGATTCGCTGTTGTCGTCTTACGACGAGCTTTGCCTGCTTATGAAGCAGAGGGTGAATTTTTTAAAGGAGCAGGTTAACGAAGATTCGCAGCTAAAGGCGCTTTACGACCAAGAGTCGGCGCTTATGGCACAGATTGACTCGTGGACGAAATATTCCGTTGCGGAGGACGACGGAGTGGTAAGCTATTATTTTGACGGTGCGGAGGCTTCGCTTACGCCTGATAATATGCTGGATTTAACCGCTTCGCAGCTATTAAATATTCAGAACGGCAAGAGCTTTTATACGCTTGCTTCTTCGACGGACGCAATACCGTTATATCGGCTTGTTAACCCGAACGACTGGTATGTGGCGATAGTTTCCCCAAAAAGAATAGAGGAATTTGAAAATAAAAACACGGCTTTTTCCGTAAGCTTTGCACGAGGCGATTCGGATACGGTAGCGGCAAAAATATATGATTTTAAGCAAGACGGAGGAAATTATATATATTACCTTCATTTTGACAGCTATAATGAAAATCTGCTTACGCCAAGATATATAGAGCTTACGGTATCATGCGATTACGTAGGTCTTAAGGTGCCAAAAAGCGCGGTTAAAAACATAGGGGGAAAAACGGGAATATACATAAGACAGAACGGAGAAAGGAAGTTTACGGAAGTAAACGTGCTTATAAAAAAAGACAATTACGTATGCGTTGAACCGGTAAGCGTAACGGACCAGTTTGCGGAGGATTGCGAGGTGTTTTCATGAGTATAAAAGAAAATATTGCGGATATTGAAGAAAAAATAGCCGCAGCGGCAAAAAGAGCGGGAAGAGACCCTAAAGAGATAACGCTTCTTGCGGTTACAAAAACAGTGGATTTGCCAAGAATACGCGAGGCGGTTGACGCAGGGCTCTGCGAGCTAGGGGAAAACAGAGTTCAGGAATTTATGTCAAAATGCGACGATATAGAAAGAAACGTAAATTGGCATATTATAGGAACATTGCAAAAGAACAAAATTAAGTATATAATTAATAAAGTAAAGCTTGTACATTCGTTATGCACTATGTCTGTGGCAAATGAAATGCAGCGTCTGTGTGAGATTAACGATTGCTATATGGATGTGCTTGTTGAGGTTAACGTAACCGGAGAAGAGTCCAAATCCGGCGTACCGATAGCCCAGGCAAGGAGTTTTGTTAAAGAGCTTGAGCCTCTTTCAAGAGTGAGAGTAAAGGGACTTATGACTATAGCGAGATATTCTCCCGACCCGGAGGATTCACGGCCGTGTTTTAGAGAACTATACAGGCTTTTCAGCGATTTTAAAGGTTTGAAAAGGGATAATTTTGAAATGAAGTACCTTTCTATGGGAATGTCCGGAGACTATGAGGTTGCTGTGGAAGAGGGTGCGACTATGTTAAGAGTGGGTTCGGCAATATTCGGCGAGCGCAACTACAATTAAACGGAGGAAGAACAAATGGCTTTCAGGAGAAAAATTTTCGGCGGAAACAACAATAATGACGATGATAGGTATGATGATAATCAGTCCGGTTTTACCGATGAATATGAAGACGAGTCTGCCGACGAGGAGGAAGTTGATTACAGCGAGCCCTCTTTCAGACAGTCAAGCTCTAAGGTAGTAGCTATGCCGGGAAGCTCAAGCAATAGCGACGCTAAGTTCAACATGATTATATTTAACCCCGTGAATTACGACCAGGCGCAGGGTATTGTTGACAGTCTTAAACAGAGAAAGCCCATTATAGTTAATCTTGACGAGCTCGACGTTGCGCTTGCGCAGAGAATTTTAGATTTTACGAGCGGCGCGGTTTATGCTCTCGGAGGAGATATTAAAAAAGCAGCAAAGAACATATTCCTTGTTGTTCCTTCGAACGTTGAGGTTGCTACGGATATAACCGAAGAC
>CAKSBK010000282.1 GCA_934438035.1 uncultured Christensenellaceae bacterium | reverse complement strand
GAGTATCCCCAGCTTTGAAACGGTCGCCGAATCGATATTCATCATTGTTATAACCCCGTTTTCGTCCTTTTCGCATGTAAGCAGCTCTCCTTTTTGTTCGGATAAAGCCTCAAAAACACAGTCGTTTATTATTTTTACAACCTTTTCGTTTGCCCTCGCTTTCATTTCCGGCCTTAAAGTGCTCTCAATTCCTCTAAATGCAAAAAAGCACGCCGCAAGCAAAAAAATCACGGATATTACGGCAATAATTCTGCGCTTTACCATCCTTTTTTTCATTGTAAACACCCCCGTATACACAATATTATGAGTTTAGAGACACTTTTGAAACGAATTTTAGTATTAATGCCGCAAAAAATATGTTATAATGTTTAATGTATATTTGTGTAAAAAACACATAATGATTTGGAGCGTATATGAAAAGCAAAAAACACGAACATAACAACCAAGCGCCCTCTTTATTAAAAAAGACAGGTGATTTTTTTAAAGCGCTTTTTAAAAAAATCAAACTGAGTTTTTATAGGCTTTCAGAATATTATAACGACATTATACTTCGCCGTTCCGAAAAACACCCGAAAGACGACGATACCAAAACGTATAAACGCGACAGACGCGCCGAAACGAGTTTTACAGAGGAAAACAAATTTATGAAAGACGATAAAACAGTAAGGGACGACAAAACAACGGTATTTTCACCTATCAGCAAAGAAAGCTCTGCTTCTTCTCTTGACAGTACTACCGTAGTTAACAGGCTGCCCGTAAAAGAACACTCCGCTGCGGATGATAATAAAAAAGGCTCCGCTTTTAAAAAGCGCACAAAAGAGCCTGTGTTTGCCGTTTCCGTAATTATAACAATAGCAAAGGTTGCCATGATAGCTCTCGTCGTGTTAGGTGCGGCGGCTTTCGGCGGCGTTTTAGGCGTTGCAAACGCATACCTTGGCACTACTCCCGATCTTGACCTTGAAACTCTTCAGGACGAGGAGCTTACCACATATTTGTACGACGACGAAGGCACTCTTATAACCGCATATGCCGGCGCGGAAAACAGAGACTACGCCACTCTCGACGAAATACCAAAGCTATTGCAGCAAGCCGTTATTTCAGTTGAAGACGTTAGATTCTATTCTCACGGCGGAGTGGATTATAAATCATTAATAAGCGCGTTTTTAAATAACTTTACAAGCAATTCCGTAAGAGGCGGCTCAACTATAACTCAGCAGCTTATAAAAAACCAGATGCTCACGAGCGAGCGTTCCTACAAGAGGAAAATTCAGGAAGCCAGCCTTGCAATGCAGCTTGAAAAGAAATACTCCAAGGATCAGATTCTCGAAGCGTACCTTAACACCATTTCCATGGGCGGAACGAATTACGGCGTCAAGGCTGCGGCGAAAGACTATTTTGACAAAGAGCTATCCGAGCTCAGCTTAAGGGAAATGGCATGCCTTGCGGGTATAACGCAGTATCCTTACCTTTACAATCCCAGAACCGCTTACTACGGATCTAAAAAGGACACCGCAAAGGCGGCTTTAAACAATAAAATAAACATAGTTTTAAAGGATATGTATTCTGCGGGATATATTAATAAAGAAGAATATGAAGCGGCTCTTGCAGACGAGCTCGTCGTAAAAGAAACCTCCGACGTTGCGGATATGTATAAAATGCCGCATTTTGTAGAGTACTGCATATCAAACGTAGTTCTTCAGTTCTTAGAAGAGAGAGGCATGGAGAACACCTCTTCAAACAGGTCCGCAATGGAAAACGAGTTAAGAAAGAGCGGCTACAGAATATATACCACTGTCGACAGAGAAATGCAGCTTACTTTGGAGGATACTATAGCAAACTACGAAAAGTATCCCTCAATGAAAAACCCTGCATATAACGTTAAAAAAGAGAAGCTTGCCGACGGCACCGTAATCGAGACTCCCGAGCCGCAGGTTGCCGCGGTTGTAATGGAAAACGAAACCGGCTATGTTAAGGCAATAGTTGGCTCAAGAACGGTTCCCACAATTAAAAAATCCACCAACAGAGCAGTGGATTCTCATATGCCCATAGGCTCTTCAATTAAGCCGATTGCGGTTTACGGCCCCGCTTTTGACAACGGCTGCGGCCTTGTTACTCCTATAGCTAATATTAAAGCTCCCATTGCCGGCTGGGGCACGGCTTCGGGCTATCCTACCACTTCTCACGGTAAGAAGTACGGTCCGATAACC
>CAKSBK010000281.1 GCA_934438035.1 uncultured Christensenellaceae bacterium | reverse complement strand
AGATCTCCGTATTGCTTTAAATAGCCCATTATCGCGCTGTCCTCCGTGCCTATTTTCGTATATGAGGTATCCGCAAAATACGTCGGGTCATAAACCGCGCTGTAAAAATCCGTCGCAGGACAATCCGGGTTTCCCGCAACAAACACCCTTGACGGATTTCCCTGTCCGAACACACAGCATATATTTGATTTTTCAATCATGCTGCGCTTATCCTCCCCCGAAGCGGTAAAAGTAACGATTACACTGTCAACTCCGGAATCACTTTCCGGCGCTTCTTCAAAAACAACTTTATTTTTTGTAACAGTATAATTATCTGTGGAAACTCCGCATATTTTAACCGTAACTTCTCCCTCGGGCGTTCCGTCAAGAATAAACTCTTTAGAGTTTCCGTCCGCAGTAAAGCTGTTAATTCTCTTTCTTGTAAGCAAATTTACCGCTTCAAACGCCGTGCCCGCCCCGCCGGGAGTTCTTCCTACAGACGTAGTGGGAATAAAACCCTCCACCTCGCAAAACTCACCGTCGTAACTGAAATATTTTGCGCCGTCAAGAAAATACGTCTTTTCATTCATATAGAACGAAGAGGATCGTCCGCTATTTTCCCCGCTTATAAAATACTTTCCGTTATATGTATATTTTCCGTCTTCCCCTTTTTCGTAAGCAATGAATAGTCTTCCCGTATGCAGAATAAGCGTTTCACCGTGAAAAAATATTCCCTTTGCGTCGCCTATATACTGTGAAAAAAGAGTTTTATCGATATTTTGGGAAATTATTTTAGAAAAGCCGTCTCTAAGCCTCGGTCTTCCCGTGTTGTCGGCTATCATGTTTACACAGTTTGGGCTTCTTCTTGCGTCAACCTCGGTCTCCGAGCTTGTAAAATCTACGCCCAGAAAATCGTCAAAAACTATTCTCCCGTGTGATTTCGGCCTTGTTATCGCCATGATTCGCTCTCCTCTTCATAAAAACATCTCGAGCAATCGGCTTTCATGGATTCATAGTCGCTGCGATATACGTTGGCTATCCCCGTAACGTCCTCTTCAACCATCAAAATACATGCAATTCCGTAAGGAAGCAGATTAAGTATCGGCTTTTCGTATAAAATCTCGTCGGACATATCCTTTATTTCCGGCTGATTTATCCCCTTCTGCCCGTTAAATTCCAAAATCGCGTCGTTTAAAACATTGAGCTCCTTTAATCTCATATTTAATATTCTTAAAAAAGGCTTACTATACTCGCCGTCGATATCCTCTTTCAAAAACATAAGCGAAAGTACGCAGTCAAAAATTTCCGATGCTTTCATTAGTTCTCCTTTCTTAAAAAGAGCGGCAATGAAAAGCCATCGCCGCTCACAGTCCGTTAAGAAACGGTTACCGTATCCGTAGCTACTGCCGAACTGAAAGGCGTGGAGGAAGCGCCGTAAGCAACAGCTTTTACGGTGTGCTTGCCTGCGGCGTATCCGCTTATATCCACCACCGAAGTGTAATCAAGCGCCTTTGAATCAAATCTCGGGTCTCCGCCGTCAATGGTATAGCGTATCTCGGAAGCTCCGGAGCTTGTAATTGTTAAGCTGTTTGAAGTTACGCTGATTTCGGGAGTTGCCTGTATTTTGGAAGATAATACCAAAGCCCATACGCCCTGCGCTTTATTCGCAAGAACAAATGCGTCGTAATATACTCTTCCCTCCATTAGCCAGCCGTCAATTCCCGGAGGATTTGAATGCGTTTTAAAAGTAGATATCTTCCTCGGCAGGATTACGCTGTCCTTTCTCGCCAAAAGAGCGTAGCAGTTTTCGGGGAAATAAGACGTAGGCAAAACAACGACCTTCGCTCCCATAAATTCGCCGATAACTCCCTTTTCATATGCGTTTACCGCTATTTTCTCTATTGCGTTAAACTCGCTCGATAGCTTTAAAAGCTTAAACATTTCCGCCGTCATATATATAAATCTTTCGTCTTCCGGAACGCATTCGTCGGTAAGATGCTGAATGCCGTCGGAAAGAGCCGCAACTATAGTGGCTTTTGTGGGCTTCGCCTCAATTCCGCAGACTGTTCCCGCCTCCTTTACCCATTTCGAAATGGCATATTTTTCTGTTGCGGGTGTTACGACTCCCTTCACCTGCTCGTTCATCCACGCCCCTGCGGAAATGCTCATCATGGAATCGTTGTAATTTCCTCTGTCAAGCGTCTTTGTAAAGCCCTTGTCCTGCGTTAACG
>CAKSBK010000280.1 GCA_934438035.1 uncultured Christensenellaceae bacterium | reverse complement strand
GCCTTTGGAATATTCAAACGTCAAGAAAATACGTGATTTTGCGATAGTAATAGACGTCTCCGGCTCAGTCGAGGGCGAAAAGGTAGAGCGCTTTATGACAAAAACGTATAATATAATGGCGCAGCAGGAAAACTTTTTCTCCAAAATCAACGTGCATATAATAACAGCGGACGCGGAAGTTAAAAGCGACGTTAAAATAACCTCAGCGGACGAATTTAACGAATACATTAAAACCGCAAAGCTCTGCGGCTTCGGGGGGACGGATTTTCGAGCCGCCTTTAACTACGTTGATGCGCTCATACAAAAAGGCGAGTTTACGGATTTTAAAGGGCTTATATATTTTACGGACGGCGAGGGCATTTACCCCGAAAAAATGCCGGCGTATAAGGCCGCTTTTGTATTTATAGATAAAGATATTCCCCCGAGCGTTCCCGTTTGGGCAATAAAAATAGTTTTAGACGACGAAGACTTATGTTAAAGGGTGGCAGATATGAACATCAAACAGGCAAAACAGCAAATAAAAAATGCCGTTAAGGCATACTTGACAAAAGACGAATTCGGGGCGTATAAGCTTCCTTTAGAGCGCCAGCGCCCGATATTCTTATTAGGCGCGCCGGGAATAGGAAAAACCGCAATAATGGCGCAGGTTGCAAGCGAGCTTAACATCGCTCTCGTGTCATATTCCATGACTCACCACACAAGGCAATCCGCAATAGGTCTCCCGTTTATAGTTAAAAAGGACTTCGGCGGAGAAGAATACGACGTTTCGGAATATACCATGAGCGAAATAATAGCAAGCGTTTATGAAACGATGGAAAAAACGGGCATGAAAGAAGGCATTTTATTTTTAGACGAAATAAACTGCGTTTCCGAAACGCTCGCCCCCGCAATGCTGCAATTTTTACAGTATAAAATATTTGGAAGACACAGACTCCCCGACGGCTGGATAGTCGTTACCGCAGGAAACCCTCCCGAATACAACAAATCCGTGCGCGAGTTTGACATGGCTACATGGGACAGGCTTAAGCGCATAGAAATCGAGCCGGATTACGAGGCATGGCATGCTTACGCCCAAAACAAGGGCGAGCATCCCGCCGTTTTAACGTATCTTTCTTTAAAAAAAGACGACTTTTACAAGGTTGAAACCACCGTTTACGGCAAAAGCTTCGTAACCGCAAGAGGCTGGGACGACCTTTCTTTAATAATGCAGCTGTATGAAGAAAACGGAATAAAGGTTGACGAGCTTTTAATATCGCAATACGTTCAGAATAAGCGCATCGCCAAAGATTTTTCAATATATCTCGACCTTTACAACAAATACCGCGCGGATTATAAAATAGAAGCCATATTAAACGGAGCTCCCTCTGAGGATATAATTAAAAGGGCGCAGGCCGCCCGCTTTGACGAGCGCCTTTCTTTAACGGGAATGCTCACGGACGCAGTTATAAAAAAAGCAAAAGAAGTCACATATAAAGAAGCCGCGCTCTCCTCCTGCCTGGAAGCGGCTAAAGATATAAGCCTTTCAATGACAAAGCCCGGCGCCTCCCCTTCGGACGTGATTTCAAAAGAGGCTTCGTTAAAAAAAGAAGAGCTTCTTAAAAGAAGAACCGCTCACAGCTTAACGGATAAAGACGAATACGTCCTTGAAAGCGTCTGCGCGTTTTTAGAAAGCGCATATGAAAAATGCGCCGAGGATACTGCCGCTCAGGCAGGGGCGCATATAAAGGCGCTTTTTGACGCAGCTTCCAAAAAATTAAAAGCGCTTTCAAAAGAAACGGTTTTCTCTATGAATAACGCTTTATCCTTTGTCGCAGGCGCGCTCGGAGAAGACCAGGAGCTTCTGGTAATGGTTTCAGAGCTTACTTTAAACGCTGCGGCAAGCGAATTTATAAACAAATTCGGCTGTGAAAACTACTTTAAATACAACAAGTCTCTCATGTTCTATGAAAGAGGAGTAGACATAAAAAAACAAATCGAGGAGCTTGAAAGCTAAAGCTTATGAAAACGTTAACTTATAACGGGCTTTCCTTTTATAAAAAAAACGGCGGTCTTGCGCTTTACGACTGTGCCGTAAAAACGGATAACCTCGTTATTCCCCCCGAGGTCGACGGACTTTGCGTATTATATATTGAAGACGGCGCATTAAAAAGCAGCGACGTAAAAAGCCTCATAATAAGCGACGCTCTTTTTCGCATATCAAAAAACGCCTTTTACGGC
>CAKSBK010000279.1 GCA_934438035.1 uncultured Christensenellaceae bacterium | reverse complement strand
CTTTGCGTGGCATTTTTCCTTTTCCTTACGAAGAATTACGTTGCAGCCCGCTTCTTTTAAACGCTTTGCCCATAATAAATTGTTTTTCTCGTCGAAACGTGCTCTTAATTCGATAAGCACGTCTACGCGCTTTCCCGATTTTGCGGCGAAAATGAGCGCTTTTGCTATTTTTGAATTTTCGCATAGCCTGTATACGGTTATTTTTATTTCGCTTACTTTGCTTCCGGCGGCTTCTTTTAAAAGTAAAAGCAGGGGGATGGAAGAATCGTAAGGGAAAAACAGCAGCCTGTCTCGGCGGATTATTTCTTCAATTACGCCGGCTCCGTTTATGTGCCAAGGGCTTTTTTTAACGGGCTTACCGTAAAAAAGCGTTTTTCTTTGCGCACTCTTTAAGTCATTAAATATGTCTGCGTTTAAAAAAGCGGACTCGTCAAAAAACAGGCTTTTCTGCGGCGCTTTAAAAAAGGAGCAAAGCATTTTTTTCTCATTCGGCTTAAGCGGAAAATCGGTAACGATTCTTGTTACGCCGTTTGTTTTAACATCGAGATTTATCTTAACTCCCAAAAGCTTACCGTATTGTCCGTAAGCTTTTATAAGCTCATAGGGGACTATGCGTATTTTGACGCTTATATACGGTCTTATAGCTTCTTTTTCGTAAATTATTTCCCCGTTTTGCGTTAAAAGAAAGCAAAAAGTGATTTTATCTTTAAGAGAAGCGGGGAAATTTTTTGAAATGTTAAGCTGGGGCTTTACGCTTGATAAATAGTATTTCTCCGCCTCCGGCGTATTTGTTTTTAAAAGCTCTTTTTGGGTTAAAAGACGTATTTCTTTTTCATTTAAGGCGGAAATAACGGAGAAAAACGCCTGCCTTTTCCGGTCGCAGAGTTTTTTTATAAGCTTGATAACTTCCTTTTTACTTTGATCCTTAAGCTTTAAAAATTTTAAACCGAAAAATTCATCTAAATTTTTTTCGAAAATGCACAGAAAATTAAAACGCTCCCCCGCAGGAACGGAAACGTTTTCGGCTTCCTCCAATATTCTGTTAAAATATCTTATTCGTGAAAGCTCGGCGTTTTTTAATATACATTTGTCTATGCTTTTATTATTTTTTGACATAAATACCCCTCCCTTGCTCCGTAATCGGAAATAATGAGATTATCCGCATTTAGTGAATTGCAAATATGCTCCATTATCATAAGCCCGGGAATGAAAGTGTGAATGCGCTCGGGCGATATTTTTAAAATAAGCTCCGAAGCTTGTTTTTTATCGGCAAAAAGCATATTTAAAAGCGCTTTTAGGGAGCTTAAAGAAATGCTTTCCTGCGTATTGTTAAAAAGATTCAGCTTTTTTGCGGCTTTTTTTAACGTTCTTGCCGTTCCGCCAATAAATACGGCGGCAGGGCATTTAGGAAAAAAAGAAAGATCCAAGGCGCTTTTGACGGCGCTTTGAAGTGCGACTCTGTCTTCTTTACCGGGAATCAGCAATATATCGCAGGCTCTGTATAAAGAAAGAGAGCCTATAGGAAAGCTTATCAGCTTTTCAGGCTTGTTTTTTAAAAGAAACGCGAGCTCGGTGCTTGCACCGCCGATGTCTATAAATGCGCCCTTATATATTTTTGTGTTCAAAGCTGCGCCGAGATAGCTTAAATACGCTTCTTCGTTCCCTGAGATAACGTCGATATTTAGTCCTGTTAATTGACAGAGAGCTTTTTTTGCGCAGTTGGCATTTTTTATGTTTCTCAGCGAAGCAGTTGCAAAAACCGCGATTTTATTTACTTTCAGGCGCCCTAAAAGCGTTTTGAAATATATAATAGCCTCTGCGGCACGGCTTATGCCCTCGTCTGTAAGAACGTCGTTTTCGATATATCCGGCAATACCGGCGGTTGTTTTCTGCTTAAACAGGAGAGAGAATTCTCCGTTTTTAACGTGGTAGACGCATAGTTTTATTGAATTTGAGCCAACGTCTATTATAGCCTGCATAATGGAATTACCTCCCAAATAAAAAATACCGCATACCCTTTTAGTATACGGTATAAGCGGAATTTCATTCGTGTTTTTCGGCGGTAAAAGATTTTGAAGAAAATTTAATGCAGACTTTTTTATAAAAAACATAAAAGAGCCGTAAGGAGTGAAAAAATAAAAGCGAGAGCTTTTATCATAACGTTTTATCTGCTGCCGGCGTAAATTTATTATCCGCGAGCTTTTTTAACGCTTCAAAGC
>CAKSBK010000278.1 GCA_934438035.1 uncultured Christensenellaceae bacterium | reverse complement strand
ATAAAACGGTGAGTGCGGAAGAGCTTGCAGCAAATTACTTAAAAAAGACCCAGGCTGAAAGAGAACGACTTGAAAAGGAGAAAAACAATGCCTGAAGTGCGCTTGGCTTGCGAAGAAGATATTAAAGATATTTATGGGCTGGAAGAAGCTTGTTTTTCGGAGCCGTTTCCCGTTACCGTGCTTTATGAAGACATTTGCGTTTCAAATCATCCGTATATGATTTTAAAAGAGAAGGAAAAGACTCTGGGCTACGGCGGAATGTACGTGGTTTTGGACGAAGCATATCTTCTTAATATTTGCGTTGCGCCGGAAAGGCGGGGAGAAGGCTTGGGAAAAGTTCTTTTGCAGGGAATGATAAAAAAAGCCGCGCAGATGGGGGCGCAGAGCATGACGCTTGAGGTAAGAGTCTCAAACGTGGTCGCTTTGGAGCTATATAAAGACTTTGGCTTTGTTATTGAGGCTTTACGCCCCAAATATTACGAGGATACGGGTGAGGACGCATATATAATGTGGAAAAAGGGGCTTTGAAATGAGCTTGTACATAACTGTATTTTCGCTTTTGGGAGCGGTTTTGGGAGGAATAAGGCTTTGCGAAGAGGCGGCGCTAAAGGGCTATTCTTACGTACGCTTTTTAAAAATGCTTACGAAAGAACAGGGCGGCGAGCTTTTCTTTTTATTATCGGCAGCCTTAATTCATCTAATAGGCTGCGCTGTACCGTATGATATTGCGGCATATATTATGTTGCCTTTATCTTGCGTGCCTGCCGCGATATACGCTTTTCCCGTAATGAGAAATAAGGAGAGGTTTTTAACCGCTTTAAAGCTGTTGCCGGTATATTTTGTGGCGGTGGTTTTATTATGCTTTTTAGGCTTTTTTTCGGGTGGAGCGGCGCTTATGATGCTTTATGTTTTAAGCCCGCTTATATGCGCCTTATGCGCTGCGGTATATAAGCGCTTATCAAGGAAAAAAAGAAGAGAAAGCTACCGTCGTGAAGCTTTGCAAATGTTTGAAACGGCGGTCGTTTTTTCCGGACTTAAGCAGGATACGGCTGCAATTCTAAAGGAGCTTATTAAAGACGACGGCATAGAAGTATATGAAGACCTGAGTCCGGAGGAGATTTTTAAAAAAGAGAGCGAAGCTAAAAAGGGTATTTTGGTTTACGGGATTACGGATGAAAACGACGCTTTTGATATTGTTTTAGCGTCAAGACCGCATGCCGTAGCCGTTTTGGGGGCGAAAGGAGAGGCAGATTCTTTATTCGAAGGAGAGCTTTTAAGCTTGAATGCGGAAGCGATATGCGATAATCCTGAATTTTTTAAGCGGGTTAAGGCGAAAAATTCCAACGAAAATCCTAAAAAATTTGCGGTTACGCAGGAAGAAAACGCAGTTTTATACACATGCGCCGAGCTTCTTAAAAGCCTTGGCTCGGATAAAGAAAAAGACATATCGGCATATTTAAAGAAATACGGTGAAGTTGAAAATTTTTGACGTATATTATATAATTTAACAAATAGGGAGGTTTTTTATGGAAATTGACCCTAAAGGAATTGCAAAAAACAAAATTTGGATTATCTTTATATTAAATGTGCTTAAGTTTCGTCTTAAGGAAGATCAGCTTGCGGAAATTTGCGACAGATTTTCGCTTATGGGGTGCTTTGATTTTTCCATGGCGATAAACGAGCTTAAAAATACGGACCTCGTTAAATGCGAGGAAACGCCGCTCGGAAATATGTACTCTATGTCTATGCTGGGGGAAAGCACGCTTGAGTTTTTTGTTAAAGAGCTTTCCTACACAAAAAGACAAGAGGTTTTGGCCGCTCTTAAAAAAGATTCTGACGAAATTTATTTAAAATCCATAATAGGTTACGATGTAATGCGCTTAAAGGACGGAAGATGCAGGGTGCTTTTGAGGATGATTGAAAAGGATCTCGAGGTGTTTGACATAACGCTTATAGCGAATAACCCAAAAGAAGCGGATATGTTGACGCAAAGCTGGATGAAAAAAGCACAGAGGGTTTATGAGGCGGTTTATATTACTTTAGGCGATGGAGAAGAAAAATGAAAAAATCGTATATAGGCTTAGACATAGGCGGAACAAAGACCGCTTTGGGCGTTTTTGACAAGGATATGCGGCTTTTAAAAAAGCTTTCTTATCCTACTCCGTCAAAGGCATCAAAAGAGGAGCTCGCAAGCTTTTTTATAAAAGCTGTTAAAGACGCAGA
>CAKSBK010000277.1 GCA_934438035.1 uncultured Christensenellaceae bacterium | reverse complement strand
TTATGGAGGGCAGCCTTGATTTTGATATTCCCGAGCCTAAAATCACTTTAGGAGAAGACGGAATACCCACCGACGTCTTTTTAAGACCTCGGGGCGACGCGGAAAAAATGATTGAAGAGTTTATGCTCGCCGCAAACAACACCGTAGCAAAGGAATACGAGCTTAAAGCTCTTCCTTTCGTATACAGAATACACGAAAAGCCCGACCCGGAAAAAATGGGCGAGCTTGCGGATTTTCTTTCGGGCTTCGGATACGACGCGCCTAAAAACGGATATATCCCTCCGCATATTTTAAACGATATTCTGCGCAAAAGCGAAAACACCGCGGACGAAGCGATAATTCACCGCGTTATGCTGCGTTCTTTAAAAAAGGCGAGATATTCAACGGCTAACGAGGGACATTTCGGACTTGCAAGCGAATGCTACTGCCACTTTACCTCTCCCATAAGAAGATATCCCGATCTTCAGATACACCGTATAATTAAAGAGGACTTGGAGTGTAACCTCACGGAAAAGAGAATTTCTCACTATAAGCGTATTTTGCCCGGAGTCTGCCTTACTTCAAGCGAAAGAGAGAGAAACGCCGTTTCCGCGGAAAGACAGGTTACGGAGCTTAAAGAGGCGCAGTATATGGAAAAATTCATAGGAGAGGAATTTGACGCAGTTATTTCCGGCTTAACTTCTGGCTGTCTGTTTGCGGAGCTTAAAAATACAATCGAGGGCGTTATACCTCTAAGCTCAATAAAAGACGATTATTACGAGCTTATACAAAAAAGCTATATGGTAAATGGCAGAAAAAAGGGAAATATTATACGTCTCGGAGACAGCGTTAAGGTATGCGTCGCCGCAGTTAATCCCGATGAGAGCAGAATTGAGTTTTCGCTTTTAAAGCGCAATTCCTCACGGCGCAAAAAAGCGGTTTCAAAAGACAAATAATGTGTTATAATTGTTTTGTAAGGAGGTCGTCATGATTAAAACGGGTATTAAACAAATAGCACAAAACAAAAAAGCTCGCCATGATTATTTTATTGACGACACTTACGAAGCAGGGCTTGCGCTTGTGGGTACGGAAGTAAAGTCCATCAGAATGGGCAAGGTCAATTTTAAAGACAGCTTTGCCAACATAAGAAACGGCGAGGTGTTTTTATATAATATGCACATAAGCCCTTATGAAAAAGGCAATATCTTTAACAGGGACCCGTTAAGGACGAGAAAGCTCCTTTTAAACAAGAGGGAAATAGCAAAAATTAACGGGCTTATAACCCAAAAAGGCTACTCGCTCGTCCCTTTGAGGCTTTACCTTAAAAACGGGCTTGTAAAGCTCGAGCTTGGTATTGCACGCGGCAAAAAGCTCTATGACAAGCGTCAGGATCTTAAAGAAAAAGCGGTCAAAAGAGACGCCGAGAAAAACTTTAAGCTTAAATAATTACACGGGGGTGTACATGGTTTCGACGGGGATTGTTTTTGGCAGATAAGCAGGCCGAAGTTCCCAAAGCTTCGTTAAAAAATCGGAATTAAAATTAAACGCAAATAATAATAATTACGAACTCGCTGCTGCGTAAGCATGCGGCGACATTCCGACGCTAAAACCCATCGATAGCGTCTATGGAGTGTCATTTTAAGATGGGGCACTCGTTTTGCGTTTTGTCTTAGGCGCAGACGAAGACTTTAAGACTACCGAGGGGCATCCTGCGAATGAGGTTCGCCTTAAGGGAATTTCATATCATTCGCTAAGCCTGTAGAAAGTTTGTCACGAAGATTTTCGGACAGGGGTTCGACTCCCCTCACCTCCACCAAAAAAGGTATTAAGCAAAAGGCTTGATACCTTTTTTCTTTGCGAAAAATGGCTCTGCAACGGCAAAAACCGCACTTTTGACTGTCTAAAATATTTTTCGGTTCGCTAAAAAATCATGGCTTGCGGCGATGCTTTTATGAAAAAATTCAGCCACGGATTCAGCCACGAATATTGAGGAAACGGCACACGATATGTATAATTAAGTCATAGGAAAAGAGAATGGCTATTGCAAAGGCAACAAAGCTTCCATGCGGAAAATGAAGACTTGGTTGAATACTACTGCAACAAGTTTGGAGCATTCCATAGATTAATAGACCATCCTTACGAAGTAATTTTTGATGAAATCTCAGCTAATAATTATTAAAGGAGTATCGCTTTGAAAGAAACGGAAAATAAAAAACCAGATTATTATGGTGAAGAAGATAGTCCTA
>CAKSBK010000276.1 GCA_934438035.1 uncultured Christensenellaceae bacterium | reverse complement strand
GCTTATAACCGTACTGATGTCGTTAAGCATACCGGCATCCTCGTTATATGCCTGTGCGTCCGTAACTATTCCTTCATCATCTATCGTTATAACTATCTTAAACGCTCCGTCATAACCTGTGGGCATTTCCTCTTCCAGAATATACTGTCCCGCGGGAAGATTAATATATATATTGCCGTTATTGCCGGTGCAAACCTTTCCGTCTGTCACCTTTTGCGTATATCCGAGCGCAGGGGCGTTATTTCCCGTAAAATACTGCTCAAAATCCGGCTTTTTATATAGATTTTCTATATTATTGCCGTTTTCATCCGTAAGCTTAAAACATACCCCCTGCAATCCAATGCCGCTGAAGCTGTCCTGCTTTGTTATGGTAAGAAGGCCGGTCTGCGCATAAGTGTTTTCAAAAGATACCGTCTGATATGCGCTGTCGGGAACGTCGCCGGGATATGACTCCATGCGCACATTAACTCCCTGCGCCGCCTCATATGAAAGCCAGCCCTCTGTTGCGCTGTCGGATTTTGAAATCATGTATTTATTTAAATGCTGCCAATTTCCGTCAGCACTGCAATTCTCCTGCTTTAACGTGTAATACTCCAGCGGATGACCCTTTATAATCCACGTGTAGGTCCCCGAAGTCTCGTCAAAAGAGTAATAGCCTATTTTTCCCTCTCTTGTTTCCTCGCTTAACGGGTTAAGCGTAAGAGAATATTTGGTTTCAACGCTTCTCTTATCTTCATCTGCATGTAATACGGAAATTTCGTAATCTCCGGAAGTAACGTCATTTATTGCGTCTTTATCTCCCGAAAAGGTCGAAGTTACCTTTAAAGTGCCCTCTCTTGCAACCAATGTTCCGTCAATATGCCAGCCGTCTGATTTTTCGTATTTAGTAACATACCAACGTATTTTAAAGTGCTCCGAAGTTAATTTCTCATTAGGAATAACAACGCCATCCATTTTTATTACATAATCGGAACTCCTCAATTTTTCGAAAATGTCCTCGTCGGACGGAAAATCCTCCGCAGTAACGCCGTTATAGGCGGTAGTCGTCATATTTCTTAAAACGGCGTCCGTCTCGTAAGCGCTGCTTTCCTTAGTAGGCGGCGCAAGAAGCTGGTAGTTAGGATTTCCGCTTGAAGAAACGGGAATATTGTCAGTACCGTAAAAGCTGGTAGTATATATTGATTTTGTAAAATTATTTTCTGAATTTGAATTAAATCCGTTTGTCCCGAAATCCGCAATTTCACAATTGGTATTTAAATAGAAATTTGCGGAAATTATTCTTCCGTTTAAATCAACAGGCGTCCACAAGGCGTCAAGCGTGAGCTTTCCGTTTAATTCATATCTTAGTATGTCTCTTGCAGTAAAAACAGAATCCGCTGCAACTGTTTTATTTGCGGCCCCCACCTTCCATCCCGCAAAATGATAATAATATTTTTTGCCCTTTGAAGAGCTCGGGATAGACGCAAATACCCTATCCTCGTCAGGATGCTTTAAAATATAATCCGAAGCGAAACCCTCCGTCCACTTTTCCGTATAAGATGAAGCTCCTTTTATTGTTCCGTCCGTTATAACGGACTGCTGTTTCACCGCAATATCTCCCATCTGAACGAATGAATCCGCAAGAGTAGCCGCATTATATTCGATTACGCATGAAGTCTCCGCGTCTATAATTCTGGAAAGCTTCAACGGACATTTTACACTGTTAAAGGTATATGTTATTTTATCCGCATTAATCTGCGTCTTATCATATGCAACCTTTTCCCCCGTGTCCATATTCAACGCTTTCCACGGGTGATTCTCTTCATATTTAACCGTCGCGCTAAATTCGTTTCCGTTAAGAACAAAATAGTTTCCCGTTCCGGAAGTTTCCTTACCCTCCAGGTCGGAAACGGAAACGGTATAAAAATTATTTTCACTTAAAAGCGTCTCGTCGTCTCTTTTTTTATTTGTATTAAAATACGATTTGTTTCCCTCTGAGTTGTTTGGAACATAATATACGTAAATATAGCTTCTGAAGCTTAGCGGAACGCACCATTTCCCGCTCTGCTTATAAGGCGAAGCGTCCGCCCAAAGAGTATCGTAATTCTCTCCGTCAGTATGTGGAAAATACAGCTCGCCGTTATAGTTTTGTGCGCTGAATCCAAATTCGCCGTATGCCTCTTCAAGCTCGTCTTCGGTTACGTAATACCTGTCTTTGTAATTGCTGCCCTGTCTGTGAAGCTTATCC